>CACLGU010000012.1 GCA_902606505.1 uncultured Prochlorococcus sp. | reverse complement strand
TATCTAAATCTCCAACCCTCAACATTGTATGTAGGATACGCATTTTGAATTATGAACCTTAATCAATTATCTAATATTTTATAACCATCTGCCAAAGTTGATTTTTTCGAGGCTAAGTCATTTATTAAGTTTAGAAAAATTAGGCTAAAATATGAATACGAAATTTCAATAATATATTGAATCAGATATTCCAGAGAATCTCATCTGTATTTTTGTATACTTTGCCATTAAAGGCATCAATACCTTTTGGATATTATTTGTTCTATAAATATTCATTTTTAAAAATACTATTATTTCTAACTTTCCCGATAGCAATAATTGAAAAATCTTTGCCTTTTGGTAGTTTTTTATTATTTATAATTTTGTTTGCTGGATTAGTAAGAAATCCAAATGTTCCCTATTTCATTAGATATAACGCATGCCAAGCATTACTTATTGATATTGCTTTGATAATAATTTCATATCTCTTGAGAATATTTCCCATAGTTGAATTAGGCTCAATAATTTTTATATTTACACTATGTATTTTTATTTATTCGATTTCTCAATGTATTTATGGAGTTGAACCTGAAATTCCCTTAATTAGTAAATCAGTAAGAATGCAAATTTAAAAAGATTTATAGATTTACTGAATTTCTTCAGCATTCATTCAGAATAGATTCCCATCTTTGTTGACTTGCCTTTATCGCTTGCATTGGTGGATTAGCTCCCTCTATTTCAAAGGCTTTAATTAATGATTTATTAGCCAATAGTCCTAATCTTGCTGCCTCTCTTTGCCTCGAGCATACTTTTTTTCTTGATCCCTCTTTTAGACTATTTTCGATTTCTTTAAGAATCTGGCTAGCTTCATTCGATTTAGAATAAAAATCATTCATGTAAACATCAAGTGCCGTATCGGCAAAGATTTCAACTGGAGAGATTATTGTGACTAAGCACACTATAAAACTTACAAATACAAATATTTTCATAAGAATCTTAAGTAAATTTTTTGCCCGATCTCTTTAATACTAAATAAAAGGTAAGAACGCTAATTGTTCCAGATGGGCCTATCAAAACATGCCAAAATTGATCGCCACTAACTGAAAGCCTTCTTCCAAAGAAAGTCGTAAAAAAAATACCAAATATTGGGTAAAGGATAAAAAGCCAATCTTTAAAGACTCTTTGCCAATTTATAATTAGAAGGATACTTATTATTACTTGAAAAAAAAGAGCAATCGTTTTATCAAATAAAAAATATGAGATTATTGAACATAAAGAAATGCAAAAATTAGTTTTTTGAATAAATTTATTTTTTATAACTGATATTGAAAAACATGTTAGACCTAAAGATAGGAAAGAATAAAATAACCAATTAAATAAAGAGGAATGATCTACATAAATCCATGATGTTTGGGTATGATCTATCATTTCAGAAATTGATGCCAATCCTAAAAAAATAAAACCTAAAGGTATCAATTCGTTCTTGCGAATGTGTTTGAATTTTTTGATCGATCTAATTCCTAATAATATTGGGATTATTGCCGCCTGAAGATGGGCTAATAATAAAATTGAAAAAAACAAAATAAATTCTCAAACTCAATTTATATGAAATTTAAAGACAAAAACCATGTTTAGTTATCTTAGAAGAGATAGATACCATTGCCCTATTACTATGATCAATATTGTGAAAACAAAAGGGAAAGCTGGATATCTTGTCTGAAAATTAGCTGGTGGCCAAGGAGACCAAGATATCAATCTTCCTTGTGGTTCATTTGAAATAACTTTTTTCTTCGATTTTTTGGATATTAAATTATCTGTTGCAAATCCTTTACTCATAATTTAAATAAGCTTATTTTAACAAGAACGTTTCAAAAGGGCGTTTATATTATTCGGTTCTTTTTATTTGAACGGAGGGGGTGGGATTCGAACCCACGGTGCCCTTGCAGACACGCTAGTTTTCAAGACTAGAGCCTTAAACCACTCGACCACCCCTCCAGAGGGTTATTCAGTTGTATCCGAACCCAAATATCATAGCATAAGAAGGTAGTCATAGTCTAGTATCTCTAGTCATAGTAATAGCTTAAACCAGTTACAATATCCAAACATTTTATAAATGGCTTCATCCGACCTTAGTTGGACATCCTAGGACAAAATGGTTACAATAAGTCCACCGAGAGGAGTCCACCGAAATTATTGCATCCGAACAATGCCAAGACTAAAGCCAAAAAAAATTATTAGGAGTGGTAAACCTGCTGTTTGCCCTGAGTGCGGTAATAGGAAATTTTTAATTGTTGTTTATGGTATGCCAACTCAAAAGGTCTGGGATGATACTGGGAGGTATGACTGTAGAGGATGTTGTTTACCTCCTTTTGTAGAAGTTGTTGACCATAAAGATGGCAATACTTATTGGTGCGAAGAGCCTAAATATGTATGTAGTAAAAAGAGGTGCAGTTTAGAAGTTTATATGCGAGAAGGTGCTGAGGTTATGCCACCAATAGATGACTCAGCTTATTTCAATGGTCATAAATGGGCTTCAGGAGATTTTGTAATTCAAAGCCAACAAGCTGCAAGATTAAGGAGCAAAGTTTGGAAGCATGGAGGTAATGGCGAAGAGGCATTGCAAAAAGCATTTAAAACTAGAACTGTCCGACAACTACACCAACTACAAAGACAATTATTGGGAGGTAAGAAATAATGGTTAATCCACTAGAACTATTACAAGCTCAAGTTGATAAAGCTAATTATCTTTTAAAAAAGAAAAAAGTTGGTGCAACTGTATATATAAGGAAAGATGGTTTTTTTCTAAGAGCGTACCTACCATCTAAAACTAATCCTGATTGGAAGAAATTAACTCAGCAATGGATACCTATTGGATTAAAGGCTCATAATAAAAATCTTAGAAAAGCTACTGATTTGGCTAAAGAGTTAGGAGCTGAAAAGGCATCAAATTTATTTACTTGGGATAAATGGTTGGAGAAGGATGAGTACCAACCACCAACCAAAAAGAAGAGAAGTTATTTAATGAAAGACTTATTAAAGGAGTTTGATATTTGGTATTGGAATCAGCCTAATAAAGATAGGCAAAATACCTCCAATCAAAAAGGCTATAAACATATCCTTAATTACTTCAATAAGTTGGGAGGAAATAAACTTTTAAATTTAAAGAATGTTCGAGAACTTGCAGAGACTTATCCTCATGGCTCTAAATCTCAAATGGAAATTGCTAAACAATTTTTCCGTTTAGCTAAATTTGCAGAAATTCCAGAACTTAAAAAGTTTGGAGATTGGGCTGTACCAACTCAGCAAAATTACAAACCTAAGAAGAGAGAAAAATTAACTGATAAGGATTATTTTGAATTTGTTAAAGCAGTTAGAGAAGATCCAAAGTGGGGATGGGCTGCTGCTGCAATGTTAGTTTTTGGCTGTAGAACTAGCGAAGTTTGGAGCGTTCAACCTTATGAAAAGCAGGGAAAAATATTAGCCAAAATGATAACTGTAGATAAAGCCACTAAGCCTGATAAGTGGAGAATCTCATTAGCTCTGGAGCAAGATTGGGCAAGAGAACTAAATATATTAGAAGTCTCTAAGGATTGGGAAATTAATACATTAGAAGATTATGACGGAGCAAAATCTAAATCAGTTGGAGATCGTTTTAGAAAATGGTTTAAGAAAAAATGTGCCGAGCATAATGTTGTATTTCAACCCTATGATTTAAGGCACGCTTTTGGACACCGAACCGCAAATAAAAATATTAGTACTGTTAATGCAGCTAAATGGATGGGTCATAGCCCAGAAATTCACTCTAAAACTTATCAAAGTGGATATGATGAGGGCGATATATTAGCAGTTGCGGAAAACTTAAATTTGTAATGGCTCAATCTTATTGGCTTGTTAATTCCAATAGATCAGAAGTTAGAAGGTTTATAAAAAATAGAGATAATAAAGACCAATTTTTTAAATATATGTTTGTTGATTATGGAAAGATTGTTGGAGTCTTTGGTAAGGAAGCTCCAGTAATGCAGCGAAGAACAGAATTAAAAATTGATGATGCTAGAGAAGAATATAAAAAATTACTATCGCAGGGTTGGAGAAAGACTGAACCAGTTTGGCCTTAAAAACTATCGTCTGCGTTTAATAAATATCCCCAATCAATTTGAACTCCATCACGTTTTGCAGCTAAATCATCTTTGCGAATATATTTCCTAATTTCTTGTCTTTTTTTGAATATTCTTGGTCAAATTTTTCTTCAGGTCGAGCCAAATAATCTTTGATATTTACTTTGGTGTAAACCTCTAAAGCATCGATTTTTTGGATGGGGTGTTTTGACTTCTCAAGTCTCATTATATAGTCACTAAATATATGTTTTATGTGATATTCAATAAGGTTTATTTTAACTAGTTTATTTTTTAAAAGTTTTATCTCCCTTAAAATTTTTGTTAGAAAGGAACTCAAATCTTAATTCCAATTAATGAACCATTTATATGATTATTAAAGGTGACTATACCCTTAATTTTATTTTTAGAAAAGAATTGATTAGTTGCTTTGTTAGCGCCACTCCAAGATCCATAATCATCTATTAATAATATTCCCCCTTTAACCAATTTAGAAAATAAAATTTCTAATTCTACTTTTGTTGATTCATAAAAATCGGTATCCAACCTCAAAAGTGCTATTTTTTCAGGAATGTTTTTATCATCTCTAAGGGTTTTCTCTACCATCCCTTTGATAAATTTAAAATTATCTAAATTTTTATTTGCTCTTAAGAGCGTATTTTTTACCTCATGAATTTCACCTCTTGCATTATCAGATGATCCATCTTCTCTTTTTTGTTCCTTGAAACGCTTAAAAGTATAGATTGCATCTTTCTCAAAAAGGTAATGATCATCTGAAGTAGGATCACTCATACCTTCAAAAGTATCAAATAAATAAAATTTCCTGTCATTTAATCCATTATTAAATAAATTAATTGTCTCACTTATTAGTCCTAAACATCCACCCTTATAAACTCCACATTCAACGATTTCTCCTTCTATTGAGTTTAGACTTAAATACTTTGCTGCTTGATATGAGTCATGCATTCCTTGCCATAGAACAAGAGATCTATCACAATATTTTTTATAAAGCTGTAAAAATGAATCTTCTATATATTCTGGGAAATCTTCATATCCTCTTTTTCTTACTCTTTTTATTGTTAGTCCAAATTTCAGAAAAAAACCTTGCAGTTTTCTTTTTAGCCAATTTTTAAAGTTTTTTTCTCTGAACCTTGCCATAGTGAGATTTAAATTATTTTAAAAGTATATAGAAAATCAGAAAATGAAACAAAGCAAAAAATTCCAACTTTCAATATTAATTGCGTTTACACCTTTCAGTAGCTAAAGGCTTTGCATAATTTGTTATGAATAAAATATCAACCTATCTTAACATAGGTAAGTGTTTCAATGTTATTTTACTTAAGTCCAGATATCCATTTTTTGGGTGGGGTTTTTTCACTTCTCAAGTCTCATTACATAATAAATAATTGTTTCCATGTAATAATCTTTGCACCCTAATTGTACTCCGGTTTTGCTGTCATATTTGGACATATTTTGCGGATAATAGTAGGAATAAATAGGAAGTCTTTATCTCTTGAAAGCAGGGCTAAAACGTAGTATTTACAATGGAAGTGCTACATCCTTTTAAAGGGAGCAGGGGGTGTTGGCGTAGCACCCCTTCTTTTAATTTTGATTATGGAAGATTTACCACTTGAAGAAAGACTAAATCGGAGTTTTGACCAACAGGAAAAAACGGAGGAAAAAGCTCTGGAATTAGAAAAATTAATTAAGTCATATAGTGGAGCAGCTCCATTAATGCCTAAGAGAAAATATGGCCAACCAGTAGAGGATTTAGTACCTCAATTTGGTATTACTTTAAGATCAATTATTGAAACAGAAAATCCAAGACTTGCAGCTTATCTAAATATCTCAACTGGATACCATAAGCGATTAGCTGAGGAAACAAGAAGGAGACAAGAATATATTGATAATTTCAAATTAAAAACTGAGGAACTACAACAACGTAATGCGGAAGAAAGACTCCGCAGAGAAAAAAATCTCCTTAGAGGAATTAACCCTAATACTGGCAGACCTTTTATTTAGAACTATGGCAATTATTTCTCGGATGCACCCAATCGCAAACTGGCTTAGATGCAAAGGTAACTTATACCAACTCGCATTAAATAGAGTCAGGAACGACCATGAAGCAGAAGTGCAAGTTAATCCAAATCACTCAGGCTTACCACCAAAATCTAAAACTTATTTCTGGAATGAACAATTACCAAATTTAGTCCAGGAGGATTTTTATGCAGAGCAAGTGGAAGCAAGAATTAAAGACTTGGATTTTAGAGCAAACAATATTAGAAGGGAAATTAATGCTCAAACAGAATCCAGAGTTGATGAAGCAAACCGCATGGAAATGGAGTCAGAAAGATTAAAAGGAATTTTAGAAGAATCAAAAAAAAACGATTGATTCAAAACCAATTATCTAATCAGGAGCTATATGACCGAGACATGGCCAAAATAGCTGAGCAATTAAATGAGCTTTTAGATAATGCAATTTATTTTCAAAACTTTGAGACAATGCCAACTCTAGTGAATATTTACAGCAGGGCTATGTATATGACTTTTAGAAATTTAATGGTCTTTCATATTAATGATTAACTATGGCAACAACTAGCAGAGCTGAACGTAAAAGGAGGCGTATGCAATGTCTCCAAGAGATGAAAAATGGTAGGAGTAGGGGTGATTTAATAGATTTTCTAGTGTCCAACTACGATCTCAGCCGAAGGAGTGCTATATCGGATATCAGTTGGGCAGACAAAGAACTAATAAAGGCATGGGAAACAACTGAATCTAAGGAGATTATGGGTTGGATGTTGAATAGAGTTCAGAGGGTTGGTTTTTTAGCTGAACAAAATGGACAATATGGAGCTGCTATTGGTGCATACAGATTGTTGTACGATATGTGCCTTAAAGAAAATAAGCCCAAAAAAGACCCAAGATGGCATGGTAACTATAAGCATTGAGTCTCATGCAATGGTTGAGAATAGGTCTTGTCCAAGGTAATTTTTCTGTCCAATTTTTAGTCTCATCTAATCTTATTCTTATCTCACTAGCCGAGATTACTGAGTGCATGGTTAGCTAATCTCATAAATCTTGCTAAATCCATTGGTAGAACTGTCTAACGGACAATTCTGTTTTAGCTTTATTTGTAAAATATCACTCACTCAGTAGTAGGTTGGTTAATACATAATCTAAATAGAATCTAATAGTTTCTTATATATAGTGAGTAGTGAGTAAATAATAAGTAATCCATTGATATAGCAGGGCTAAGGGCTTACTCACTCATGCTCACTTACTGAGCTAATTTCCACATTCTGGCTCTTGATTTTAGCTTTTTATCCATTTTTTGCCCTTTAGTGGTTATATATCCAAGTCCTCTTAATATCCCTGATACGTCATTCATATCCTTTTGAGTGATTTTATCAATATCGCTCCTTAGCTTTGCTTCCAATAATAGATTTTTTATTGAAAATTCTTCTTGCCCATAAACTTTAACTCTTTGCTCAATAGCACTCTGGAAAGGATGCTCATTCTCATAGCTTAAATTTTGCCTATTAGATAAATTTTGCTGAATATTAGTAAGCATTGGTTTTCTTCCACTCCTATATGCCAATATTGCAGCTTTTAAAATTCTTTCTCGATCTCTAGTTAATTTATCAGTATCTAAAAATTGTCCTAAGTCTGCATCTTGCCATAATTCAATAACAAGATATCTTCTAGCTCCAGTTTTATCTTTTAAAAACTCATGCTCATTTAATGAGCCAACTAATATACTTTTTCTTGGATAATAACCAAAAGAACCACCATAAGGAGGGCGAAAACCATCTGTTCGTGCAGTTATAAAAGATTTAACTGTTCCAACATCTTTTCTACTTGTAAGAGTTTCTATCTCTGGATATTCATAAATCCAACAACTGCCAACAGCCATTTTCAAATCTTTCATATTATCTTGCTGAGTTTCGCAAAAATAATCCCCTGCCAATATTCTCCAGAACTCACTTTTTTTAATGCCTTGCTTACCTTTTAGGCATAGGACATAATCCATCTTGCATCCATGATCGAAGGCTCTTTCAATACCTCCAATAAGACAAGCTGCTAATTTAGCGTCATCCAACTCAGAGTTAGTGGCTAGATATTCAGTAGCAAGTTTATCTATATCAACTGGTTTAATATCGTCATTATTTTCTATCCACTCAAGCTCCTCCACTACTGGGTTATAGCTATGCTTCATTGCTGCATATAGCACCGCATCCCTGCATTGACGTTGGCCTATGGAATAACCCCTCTCTCCAAGATGACAATATAAGGTATCTAAATCATCAGGTTGAAAAGGTACTCCATTTAGTTCTGGAGCTAGTGTAATTAGATTAAATCTAAGTTTATTCCCTAAAGTTTTTAGTGTCTTAACCCATAGTCCAACTGGGAGAATAGTTGGCTTAACTTCTTTGGTCTTTGGGTTCTCAATCCACCCATCAGGCATATCAATAGTTTTAGTTAAATCAGTCATTAACTTTGCTCCAGAGCTTAGAGATTGGTCTTGGGTTATGTCTTACAAATATTGAAAAAGTGCCTAATCCTCCTACATATTTCTCACTACTAAATGCCCAAATATCCTTAATTATCTGCCCTTTTGCTAGTCCACTAGGAGGGCTAAATTCCCCACCCTGATAGCAGCGAATAGTATTTAAATCCTTATGAACGCTACAAATTAATCTACTGTTTCTACCGCATATAGGACACTCTGTAAGCCTTCTCCAATCATTACAACTGGGCTTAGCTCTACTAACAGATTGCTTTCCCTGACTGACTTCTAGGATGTATTCCCACCAATCAGTTGGAGGAGCTGCAAGATCATCAGGCTCAAAACCTCTAGGCCAAAAATATCTACCTCTACTAGGGTGCTTCCCAATAATTATTACTTGCCGACCTTCGCTAAAAAATACCTCCACTTGCTCTCTAGTTCCAGTAGCTCTTTGATTAATAAAATCCTTTTCTGGTAGTTGAGCTAATTGCTTTGGAGTTAATTGGAAATTTAGTTTTATTTTCCATGGGTCATTGCTGCGGTGGATTTGCCAAGTCTTGCAATGTTGAGGAATTAGTCCTCTGTCATAGAGATAATAAAAACTACTTTCTCCATCAAGATCAATAGTTAATAATCGACCAAATCCAGTTCTAACTCCTATTGCATCAACAGCAGGGAATTTAAGAATTTGATCTATTGAAAAAGATTTATTAGGCCAATCTTTTACTAAAGGTCTTTTCTGATCGTTGCATGGTAAAAATGCAAATTGATCTTCAAGTGGCTGTAAGTCTGATGCAAAGTCAGCTAAAATATTTTTAATATGTTTGCTATTTTTAACCGCTTTGCCGAGCGGTTTTTTCATGCTTTATCAGAGATATAAATAGAGTTACTTCTTATATGAACAGGCTTTATTTTTTGCAAATCTTTTAGTGCATTTTGTCGGTGGTAATAGTAGTAAATTAACTGACCTTTTTCGACTTCTTTTGTACTAAATTTTTTAAAAATTCCTCTCTTTCTATATTTAGAAATTGTTGAAGAACTTAAACCAGCTAACTGTCCTAATTGCTTAGGAGTAAGCCAAAGATTTGGAGCTGATGGATTGGACTCCATCATTAAATCTTGATTATCAGCTAAACGCTCAAAATTATGTTGAAGTGTTTGAACGCATCCAGAAAGTATTCTTACTTCTTTCAGTAATTCTTCATACCTTCGATCTTGAAAATTATTCATAGCGGAAAAAACTACAGGGTTTTTGTGTTTTTCCGACTAACGCTTTGCTCGTTCTCGATCGTTTAACGTCACTAGGATTGTTGAACCTTGCTCCTAGCTTGCGGAAGTTTGCTTTCAACTTCTCAACGTGACCCCTTGTCGGCGGCTCTGGGGATGGGCGGTTATGCAGTTCCTAAGTTGGGGATTTCTTATAGGGAATCACACGCTTATAGAAATTACTCTTTACCCAATTCGACCCATAACTTTTAAGTTAGCGGGGCAGACGTAACCAAGATATTTTCAACACTTGGAAAGAGGTCTAAACGGCCTTTCAAAACGAATTACATTGCTGCAATTACCTATTATTTTAGTTCCAATTTTTTCCGACTTCAACCCATATTTTTATTAAAAGGCTCTAGTTCTAAGAA
This sequence comes from uncultured Prochlorococcus sp., assembly GCA_902606505.1. Classification (GTDB taxonomy): domain Bacteria; phylum Cyanobacteriota; class Cyanobacteriia; order PCC-6307; family Cyanobiaceae; genus Prochlorococcus_A. Next base: position 28,684 of record CACLGU010000012.1, on the reverse strand, counting down.
CTAAGTCCATAATTTGTAATAAAAGTCCACTTATAGGAGTCCACTTTTTAAAATATCTCTTAAATCGCTTGCAAATACTTGTCTGTCAGATAGCTTTCAAGACTAGAGCCTTAAACCACTCGACCACCCCTCCAAAGAGTTCTTCAGTTTTATTGAACTTAAAAACTATAACATAAGAAATTTGTCACAGTCTATAAATTCAAAGATTTAAAAATTATTTCAAGAAACTAGTTTGAGATAGGAATTTTTATTAATAATGATGAGTTAAATCGTTATAACAATCTATCGTTAGTCAAATTTTGTCCACAAAATGAGTCCACAAAAAATCAAGTCTGCTTTCAAAAAATCACCCAAAGTTGACATTTTGTTGAAATAAACCAAATAAGTTATTCCCAACTATGGCAGCGATTATTAAAACGAAGCCAACTATGGCGAAAAGAGCACTAACATCTTTTATGTCATAAGGTGCTTTAAAGAGAGGTTTTTGGTCTGCCATGGTTATCTAATATATAAATGCAATTGAATCATATTAATTTAATGCTTGTGAGAAGTATTAAGTTATTTTTTAATATAAGAATGGACAATAAAAAAGCCACTTTAAGTGGCTTTTTCTATTTAATGATTAAATAAACTAGCTTGTGTAAGCTTTTCCTCTATAAGTTAGTTCATTGTGCTGCTTTTTAGCTGCATCTTTGTTCTGGACGTACTTTTGTCCTCTGTAAATTAGAGTCATTTTTTAAGCTCCGGTTTCGCTTAAGTCCCCGTTCCATGGCCTAAGTCGATTTGCGGCTTGCTATACGCAAGTTGAACGTTTTGGTAGCGGTTGCTACAAATTTATAGTAACATCCATTAAAATTATTTGTCTAGGTTTTTAATAAATAAACTTAATATATTAATGATATATTAGCTTTCTGATAAGGATATTTATCATAATCCTAGCGTAATTGCTTACAGGTTACATTTTGTTCGTTTTTGAGAAGTATTTTTTATTTAATCAACTTTTAAATGTAAAATTCTTAAGATTATAAAATTTGTTTTATGTTTTCTAGAAGCAAAAAACCTACAGTAAAAAAATCTGCAATAGTTGAAGAGACTCCATTATTTGCTCAATTATTACCATTCGCAAACAGAATGAACGATAAGGTTCAATTGGTAAATGCGTTGGCTTTTACTTTTATTATGGGATTCTCAATTTTTGGAATTGCTCTATGGAAACTATCAGGGCTGACCTAATTATTTAATTTTTGTAAAGCATCAATTTTTGATTCTTTGTTTTCAATTATGGTTATTAACCATCTAGAGGCTAGGCCTCTGGATATTGATCTATTTTTTAGAAATCTACATATATATATGTGTAGATTTTTTTCGTTTTTGGAGTTAAACTTTTCCTCAAAATCTAATATATCCTCTTGTAATGTTCTTTTTCTTAGCTCGTCCACTAATGCATGACTAGAGGAATCATTAAAAAAGTTCCCAATATTTAAGCTTAATGTCATAAAAAGTTTATGTCCCTATTTAAGAGGTAGCCATAAATTAAATTTTTAAAAACTAATTTATATTTTTTTTTTACAAATAATTCAAAATTTAATCTTTTGGTTTAGCAAGAGGGAGCAAGCACTTATCTGAATCACAACCTGCTGGTCCTGCTTCAGATAGTTCTCCAACATCATATTTATTAAGAGCATCAAAGAAATCGTTATTAACTTTCCTTTCTATTACTTTATTTTGCAATGATATATATTCATCTTTACTTATTGGTTCAAAGGGTAATCTAGGGAAAGTAGCGTTAGCACTAAATCTAGCTAGCAATGCCGCTGAAATATATCCCTCATTACTTTCTATTGCATTATGAATAGCCTTAGCTAAATCCTCGATTTCATTTTCTCTAAATTCTACGGTTGCAGAGGTATTATGCTCTGTGTAAAATTTCTGCACTTGCATGTAAAAATCAAATTGGGCTAGTGCAGAGAAATTGTTGATGTCTATTTGGTCTGCACCATCTATATTTGCCCAACTAACTTCTGTAGGGATTTCAACTAACCATTCTGTACATCTTGGATCAAATGGATTATCGAGCAAGCAACCATTTTCATCTTTATCAGATTGAGATGGAACAACTGAGTAACCATAATCCATGCAAGCTAAAGCGATTGGATCATTTTTTCTGAAAGTTATTCTTCTTATGAATCTTTGAGCCTTTGGAGGATGCCATCCTGGAGCTGCCCCTGTAAGAAGACTTTTAGTTCCAGCTGGCTGAACTGTTGTGCATCTATTTGGTCTCCTTAGATTGTGCTTATCACAATATTCCCATACAGTTTCTTTTACTATCTTTCTCCAAGAATCTAAGAATTTAGCTTCTTTTTCTTTGAAGGCCTTCCCTTTTTCGTTATTTGGCCTTCCTGCTTCCCACCATTCCAACCATGGCGTCCCAAAGGCATGGACACAAAAATCAAATAATCCAGTGAAACTTACTCCTACAATAGGATCATATTCCCTACTTTTTCTGTAACGCTCAACTTCAAATTCATGATTAAGTAAGCATGCTACAGAAAGAGCTGCTGCCTTAAAAGCTTTTTTTTGCTCTTCAAAATTTTCAGGATCTATCTGATTTAAATGAACTTCAGCCAAATTGCAGTGGAAATCATTTCCCAAGATCTCACCACAAGGGTTAAGTCCATATCGGCTCATCCTGTGGTCTAGCTCTTCTTCAGAGAATGGACCATAACTACTATTTATCCAATTTCTCGCTTCATCCTTACCTTGCTCTGAGTATATTTCAATAAATTCCTTTCTCAATTCGTCATCTTTGAGAATATCTGCATTTGACCTTGCGATTGCTTCTGGAGCAAATTGAATAGCTCCCTCACCAGAGTGGAATTGTTTTGTTACAGCATCCAAAACAGTTTGGTAAGTAGGTTTTGTATGGTAAACCCTAGTATGATTAGCCATCCTAAGGGCATCTTTTTCAGGATCTATTCTCCAATTACCATTCTCATCTTGACTCCATAAATTTTCTTTTGCTGAGGCTGCTTCCCTATCATCTGAAGCAAATTGTCTCATTCCCGCACTTCTTCTTATATTTCCAGCAACGATAGTTACTGCAGCTTCATCAATTAATAAACAACACTCTACTGTACTTAATTTCCTGCCTATTGCCTTTCCAAGAAGTGATGCGACTCTGGAGTAGAGATCTTTCAATTTAATAGGATTTGCCATCCCACCAAAACCTTTTAATGATTCTCCAGCAGGTCTAATATCTTCCAAATTTATATAAACATCAATTTCTCTTTCAAGATTTTTATTACTTGATGCCTCAAGAAGATATTTATAGCTATTTACCCAGCCTTTTCGGCTGTCTCCAACTTTGATGTGAAGATCTTTTCCTTTGATTTCTATTGATGACTTTTCTTCTCTTTGATCTTTAGGAGTTATTCCAACTTCACTGACTGATTTAATATTTATTTTGTTAATAACCGTAGGTAGATTATTTATAAAATGAGGCTCAATTATTGCACCTGTTCCACATCCCATCATTGCTAAGTCCATCATTAATGCGAAGGCTTCCCAATCAATTAAGTTTGTTGAGGTGCAGTTGTATGCTCCTGAGAAATTTTGGTTTTTATTAATCCAAGGGGTTCCGCCTATCCATAACCATCTTCCTGAAGGTTGGGCTTTTTGGTTACTTTGCATCTCTCTCATTAGGATCAATTCTTCATCAGAAAGTTTGCCTAATTCTTTTAATCCCGATAAATTCCTTTCGCCTACTTCGCTCCAGTTCTCCCTTTTGCCAGATGAGGTTTTTCTACTGTAAGATCTGAAAAAAACTGGATAAGCAGCTGGCGCAGTCTTTGGAAAATCATCTTTTTTAAGATTATTGGAATTGCTCTCTGAAGAGGCTTTATTTGGTGCAACAGTCACGATAAAAAACGTATGTAAATAACCCGTACTGGAAGAATAACTCTACCTGTGGCGTCTGCAACCATTTTTACCACTATTTAACGGTTTGTGTAGAATTATGTTTAATATGAAATTTTTGTTTCAAAAAAGGATTATGGAAAGAATCCCTGAACCTGAATTAATGGTAGAAAAAGAGCAGGTCATTTCTTATGACGAAGCTGATTTTTCAGAAGGGGAAGTTAGTCTAATTAATCAAATAAATTATTATCTTTTGAGAAAAAATATTTCTTTAGGTGAAAAAGATTTAATAGTTGATTTAGGATGCGGCCCAGGGAATATTTCGGAGAAGTTAGCAATAAAATGGCCTAATACTGAAGTAGTTGGAATAGATGGTTCTAAAGAGATGATTTTAAGAGCAGAATATAATAAAAGTATTTCTACTAATCAAGAAAAATTAAAAAATTTAAGCTACATTTGTTCTGACATCAAAGACATTAAATTAAATAATTTCTTTTTTAAAAAAAGAATTAGTTTGCTTGTAAGTAATAGTTTGATTCATCACATTACCAATCTTGAAGATTTCTTCAAAACTATAAGAAGTTTGTCTAGTAATATCACTGTAAATTTTCACAAGGACTTAAAAAGGCCATTAGATGAAAAGTCTGCTTTAGAACTCAAAGCACAATGTTCAAATAAATATAATGAGACTTTAACTAATGATTATTATGCATCTTTAAGAGCTTCTTATACTTTTAAAGAGTTAAAAAATTTCACTTTAGAGAATGATCTATCCTCTTTAGATGTGTTTGAAGAAGGTGATAATTACTTAATAGTCTATGGTAATGTTTAAGAACTAAGTGAAAGGCCCTTATATTATATAAATGAGCTTAGGTACTAAAATTCTAAATAATAAAGAAATACTGGATGCAGTAAATAAAAGAAGAAATTTTGCTATTATTTCACATCCAGATGCTGGGAAAACGACTCTTACTGAGAAGCTTCTTTTGTATGGAGGTGCAATTCAACAGGCAGGAGCTGTAAAAGCTAGGGGTAATCAGAGAAAAGCTACCTCAGACTGGATGGAACTTGAGAAACAAAGAGGAATTTCTATTACATCAACTGTATTGCAATTTGAATATGAAAGATCAGTAATCAATCTATTAGATACGCCAGGACACCAAGATTTCTCTGAAGATACTTATAGAACACTAGCTGCTGCTGATAATGCAGTTATGCTGGAAGATGCTGCTAAAGGACTAGAACCTCAAACTAGAAAATTGTTTGAAGTTTGCAAGATGCGAAAAATACCAATATTTACTTTCATAAATAAAATGGATAGACCAGGAAGAGAGCCATTTTCTTTACTTGATGAAATTGAATCAGAACTTGGATTGAATACTTTACCTATTAACTGGCCAATTGGGAGTGGCGAGGAATTTAGAGGGGTTATTGATAGATTTTCGAAAGAGGTGATTTTATTTGATAAAGCCGTTAGAGGGAAACAATCGAATGAGAAAAGATTAAGTCTTGAAGATAAAGAGCTTTCAAAATATGTAGAGAAAGATTTACTTGAAAACTCACTTGAAGAATTGGAGGTTCTTGATGAGGCAGGATCGAAATTTGAAAAAGAAAAAGTTTTTAATGGCTCTTTAACCCCAGTTTTCTTTGGATCTGCCATGACTAATTTTGGTGTAAGACCATTTTTAGATAGTTTTTTAAAAATGGCACAAAAACCAACTTCAAGAAATAGTAATAAAGGAGATATTGAACCTGCAAGCGATGAATTTAGTGGGTTTATTTTTAAGCTTCAGGCAAATATGGATCCAAAGCACAGAGATAGGGTTGCTTTTATAAGGGTTTGTAGTGGTAAATTTGAAAAGGATATGTCAGTTAAACATTCCAGAACTGGGAAAACAATCAGATTATCAAGACCACAAAAAATATTTGGGCAAGATAGAGAAGTTGTTGATGATGCCTATCCTGGAGATGTTATTGGTTTGAATAATCCAGGGATGTTTTCTATTGGAGATACTCTTTATACTGGTACTCATCTGGAATATGAGGGCATACCATCCTTTAGTCCTGAAATATTCAGCTGGCTAAGGAATCCAAATCCCTCAGCATTTAAAAACTTTAGAAAGGGAGTTAATGAACTTCGCGAAGAAGGTGCTGTCCAGATTCTTTATGATTTTGATGAGAGCAAAAGAGACCCTATACTCGCAGCAGTTGGTCAATTGCAGTTGGAGGTAGTAACTCACAGATTAAGGAGTGAATATGGTGTAGATGCAAATCTTGAAACAATGCCATATCAATTAGCTAGATGGATTTCTGATGGATGGCCAGCCATTGAAAAACTAGGGAGAATATTTAATTGTAAAATAGCTAAAGATTGTTGGAATAGGCCAGTTATTCTTTTTAAAAATGAATGGAATCTAAATCAATTTGTTGAAGACAATAATCAATTAACTTTAAGCAAAGTTGCCCCTGTTGTTAGTGGAGTCGAACCAATTGTTTTATAAAGCCTTAATGGATTATAAAATTGGTTAGTCTATTAGTATTGGTAAAAAATTTTGGACTCAAACAGTAGCAAAAACAATAGTGAAAAATCACCTTATGAAATTTTAGGTGTAGAAGAAGGTGCTGCTTTTGAGGATATTCAGAGAGCCAGAGACCTTAAAGTTAAAGAGGCTGGTGAAGATTTAATTCTGAAGGCGAAAATAGAATCTTCCTTCGATCAATTACTGATGGGTAGTTTGAAAGCCAGGCAATCAGGTAATGTAAGTTATGGAGCTGTAAGTGCTTCAAAAAAAGAAAAACAAATTAATCAATTTACCAATAACAATTTTCCACTTCTTTCAAAGATAAAAAATTTAAATAATAATTCTAATAACTCAAATCAGTATAGTCTGCCAAAAATAACGCCTCCCTCATTTAATAATCTTTCAATAAAAATATCAGTTGGGATATTATTTTTAATTTTGTTATTTATTAGTCCAGATTCAAATATTAGACTTTTGCTTTCTATCTCAACATTAATACTTACCTATACTCAAATTAAATCTGGTAAAAGATTTATTGGCTCTCTTGGATGGAGTGTTACCTTTCTTTCGATAGGATTAATATTCGGAGGGTTACTTGAGACTAATTCTTTTATTCAGGAATTATCAAACAATTCTTTATCTATACAGAAAATTCAATCTATCCCAGCCATGGTTATTTTATGGCTAGGCGTTATCTTTCTATGATTGATTTTCTATCATCGATTTAATTTCCTCATAATTTATAAGATATTTATTCTTACAAAATTCACAAACCAATTCTGCCTTGCCATCTTTCTTGAGGATGTCCTCCAACTCGCTCTTATCAATCATTTGCATTGCATTTAAACTTCTTTGTTTGGAACACTTGCATTTAAAATGAACTTCTTGGGAACGAGCTTTTTCAGATATTGATTTATCGTCAATATCGGGGAATATATTTCTTATTAATGAAAGAAGATTATCTTTTGACTGAAATAGGTCTTCGCTGAAAGAATTAATTTCTTTACATCTTTCTTCAAGTAGTGAGACCAGTAAAGGGTCAGTTCCTTTTTTAGGTAAAACTTGAGCTAATAGGCCGCCACTACAAATAACATCTTGATTTTGAATTTTTTCTCCTATAAATACAGCAGAAGGAGTTTGTTCTGAATGATATAAATATGAAGCTAAGTCTTCTGCAATATTCCCATTTACTAATTCAACTGTACTTGTAAAGGGTTCACCAATTCCGCTATCTCTAATAACATTTAAATATCCTGTACCTAATGCTTTTGTGAAATCAAAAGAGTATTTATTACTATCTATTTTGACTAGATCTAATTCTAAATCGGGATTTCCTACATAACCTCTTACTTTGCCGTCTCTGCCTGCATCAACTAGCAATCCCTTCAAAGGTCCGTCAGACCTAACTCTTAAAGTTACTCTCCCATGCATTATCTTCATTGAGCTTGCTAAAAGAAGCGAAGCACTAAATGCTCTTCCTAAGATACAGGTGGTTAAATAAGAAAGATCGTGTCTTTTTTTGGCTTCTAGAGAAGATTCAGTTGTTAAGACCGCAACTAATCTTATTCCTCCGTTTGCGGCGGTGGCTCGCACTATCCTATCTTTCATGATTTTCTTTCATAAGATTTTTGATTTTCCCTTTTTCTAGAGTGATCATCCTAGACGGAATGTCTTCGAATAAGGCAGGTTCATGAGTAACAATAATAATTGTATTTTTATTTTTTAAATCAAGAATTAAATTCTTCACATCATTTCTCATTGAAAAGTCTAATCCAGCAGTTGGCTCATCAAGTAAAAGAATTGAGGGATTTCTAAGTAGCTGAACAGCTACAGCTAACCTTCTTTGTTGTCCGCCACTTAGTTGTTCTGGTGGTTGGGTTAGATTAATTTTTTTCAAACCAACCTTATTTAAAACTATTTCTATATTTTTCTCTCTTAAAGATTTATGGCCTATTTTTAATTCTTTACCAATGGTTGTACCTATAAAGTATCTTTCAGGAAATTGGAATACTACCCCACAAAACCATCTTCTTTGCCTAGAAGATAAGATTTTATTCTTCCAAGTAATTTTTCCTTTTTGTGGACTTGTTAATCCGCTTATTATTTCGAGTAGTGTTGTTTTCCCAGAACCACTATCTCCGCAAATTAAAATGATTTCATTTTCATGAACTTTTAAATTTAGATTATCTATTATTTTTCTTTCACCAGTTTGAGGTTGATAAGATATTTCTTTTAAATCAAGCATTATTAATTAAGTTATAGATATGAATTTTAATCTTGTAATTACTTACTTATAATAGCTATAGATTTAAAAAGCTATTAGTCAATATGAATATTATTTTTAGAGAAGTTGATCCTTTTAATTGTTGGATTTGGATGAAGTTTTCTGAGATACCCACTCAAGCAGAAAAGAAATATTTAGATCAACTATTTGATAGTTGGTACACAATAGGAACTTTAGGAGGATTTAACTCCGAGAATTTACAAACTCACGAAGAAGGTTCCGATTTGAGTTGGATGTCATATGATAACAACCAAAAAGATTCAGCTTCCCCTGCGTTAATGCATAATGTTGGCGAGATGGAATATCAAAACATTTGGGGAAGATTTTGGGTTGATTTTGGAGGCTCAGATTCAATTTCAATAGATATCTTAATTAATTCTTTAAATGAGATATCTAACAAATACGTAAAAATTGAAGAGTTTATTATTGGTGGCGAAAATAATGATTGGGCTGTTGAAGAACATGAAGATTTGGTTTTCAAAGATTAAATGTTTTAGATGGAAGATTTAACTAGATTAATTATTTCAAATGAAAGAATTGAAAATATTAAGAACAATAATTTAGAACTCACTAATAAAGAGGCTCATTATATAAATAAAGTGATGAGGATAAAAAATGGTAAAGAAATATTTATAGCTAATGGAGAGGGTTCATTATGGAAAGCTATAAAAGTGAAAAATGATTTTTTAGAAATAAGTCAATTAGAAAAACCTTACTTATTTCAAGAAAAAGAAATTATCCTATTGGGTATTGCTGTTGTTATACCAAAAAGTGGTTTTGAGGATATTTTAAAAATGTGTACTGAAATAGGAATTGATTTTATACAACCATTATTTTCAGAAAGACAAGTAAATAAAAATTTAAATTTTTCGAGAAAGCTTTTGAGATGGAATTCAATTATCAAAGAAGCAGTTGAGCAAAGTGAGAGATTATGGAAACCATCTATTTTAAATGGTATGGATATTATTGAATGGCTAAAAAGTATAGATAATCAAGAAAGTGTTTCGATTTCTATAACTAGAGAAGAAACAAGATATGACTTAAATCAATGGTTAAGAAAACAGCAAGAATTTATAAATAAAAAAGGAGGTATTTTTTGGAATGTAATTGGCCCTGAAGGAGGTTGGTCCTCTAAAGAAATTAATTTTTTTTATAAAAATAATATTACCTTTGTTAAACTTTCTGACACTATCTTAAGAACTTCAACGGCTAGTATTAACGCATCATCAATTCTTAATCAGTGGAGAATTGATTTGAAATTAATTTAGATAAATATGGATTTAATTAGAAATCAATTTTTTATAGGTTTTTGCATTAATTTTATTTTGATTTATATATTTTGCAAGATTCCTTTGATGACGAAAAGTGGTTGGATAAGTGCAGGCATTTTAGGCACAATTTTGTGGGGTTGTTTGTCCTGGCAGGGATGGATATCAGTTGTAATTTATTTATTATTTGGATCTCTCGTTACCAAAATAGGTTTAAAATTTAAAAAAGAAAAAGGAATAGCTGAAAAAAGAGGTGGGAGAAGAGGTCCAGAAAATGTATGGGGCTCTGCAGCTACAGGATTATTTCTTGCCATTATGACTAAATTTAACGCTGCCAACATAGTAATGTTTAAAGTAGGTTTTGCTGCAAGTTTTGCGGCAAAGTTGGCGGATACTTTTGGCAGCGAAATTGGAAAAAGATTTGGTAAAGACACATATTTAATTACTTCACTTAAAAAGGTTGAGAGAGGAACTGAAGGAGGAATAAGCGTAGAGGGAACATTAGCTAGTGTTTTGGGATCAATATTGATGTCTTTTATAATGCTTCGTCTATCAATTATTTCTACAAAATTTCATTTTATAGTTGTTATGATTTCTGGATTCTTGGCAACACTTTCTGAAAGTATTATTGGAGCTAAGTTTCAAAATAAATATAAATTAAGTAATGAATTGGTAAATGCTATTCAGACAAGTATTGCTTCTATTCTTGCTATCTTTGCTCTTGTTTTATATTCATATTTTTAAAATAAAATATTTGGAAAGAACTAGGATTCCTTCCATTTTGTAAGAATCTCCCAGCTCCTCAGTCTCTGGAAAAGCCAGAAATGACCTTCAGAATTTAGATGAATTCCATCATGCGTAATCCAATTTTTGCTCCTTTTATCAGAGTACATTTCTCTAAAAGTAGGAAGAAATGGGACATTCTGATTCAGGCATACTTCCTCCATTCTCCTTTCATAAGAATTACAAAAATCATTTGAGTACCATAGACATCCTGCGAACGGCATTTTGCTTTCCTCAACTGGTGTCAGACCAATAACAAAGACATTTGTTTGAGAGTTCATTTCATTAATGAGTCTCTCTAATCCATATTCAAATCCATCTATATCTAATTGATGTCTTCCGTTTTTCTGACCAATTGCTGCAGTGTCGTTAAGACCAACATTTAGCAGGATTCCTTTAGGTTTATTTCTTCTCGTTTCTCCTCTAGATGACCATTCTTTTTCCCATCTAGATGAAACTTTTTCTATCCCATCCCCTCTAACTCCAAGTTGATAAATAACTGGCCCATTGTGGTTATTGGACCAATCTTTTCTAAGCCTCTCACACCACCCACCACCTACATTATCTCCCCAGCCATAAACTGAGCTATCTCCAATTACAACTAACTGTTTTGGTAAACTAATCACTATAACTGGAAAAAAATAATTACTTGATTCAACAAATTATTCTTACAAATCAAGTTAAACTATTTTTGATTTTACCATTTATTAATTCGCCAACTATTGCGATGGAGCTATAAGCTATCAAAACCATAGTAACTTCTTGCCATGCGAAGGAACTTAGTGATTCTTGCAATTGCCAACCTAGACCAACACTTCCAATGACCCCAACAATTGCAGTTTCTCTAATAATGATGTCAGATCTATAAGCGCAATATGCTAAGTAACTTTTTGCTTGTTGAGAAAATAAACCAAAAAGCCAACTAGTCTTTTTTGAGATTCCTAGAGATTTCATTGCAATGTAATTTCTCCTGTCTTGGCTTTCTAGATTTGTAAAAAGTAATTTGCTTGTAATGCCAGCGTTATGAAGACCTAATGTTAAAGCTGCTAAAGATAAAGAAGGATTATTAAAAGTTAATAGAGTTAGAAGTATTACAGGTGTAGGTATTAAACGTAATAAAAATGCAAAAATTTTTATAAAAATTTTAGAAGTATTGTTGTTAAAAATTGCTATTACTAATGGAGGTAAACTAATTGCGATTCCTGTTGATAAAAGACTTAAAATTATTGTTTCTAATATAAGTTTTAAGTAATCAAATAATCCTAAATCTGAGCTTGATTTAAATAGAGAACTAACGGAATTAAAATTTTCAAAATTGTTATGAAAAATAAAATAAAAAAAATATGAAAAAGAAAATAAAATTGTTATGAAAAAAACTGTAATAAAAAAAATAGATAGGATTTTATTTGTAGTATTAAATTTTATTTTTTTGAATATTAATCCAGAAAGAATTATCAAAATTGCTAAGGACCATAAATAAGTCCATAACTCTCTAAAATTCAAAGTTTGAAAAGATAAAAAAATGCTAGTACCTATTCCTCCAATCCCAAAAAGTCCTAAAATCACCGTACTTCTTATCGAACACTCTAATCGATATAAACCAAAGTTTTTAAATGTATTTATTATTGGATTCCATAATATAGTTAATAAAGAAGAAAATTTAGGTGCATTTATTTGATTTATAGATTCAAAATTTTTGTAGTCAATAGTTTCTAATTGTTCAGCAAAAACTTTTGAATTTACAGCAATAGAAGGTATACAAATAGCTATTATTCCTATCGAAAAATTTATTCCATATATTTGCATTAATATTATTCCCCAAACCACTTCGTGTATAGATCTAATTATTGTTAGAAAAAACCTTATTATGCGGTAGAAAAAATTTGGAATATTAAAGATTTTATAAAAAATATTTGAGGAAATTATTCCAAAAATTGCTCCAAAAATAATACTTACTAACCAACTAAAAAAACCAATTAAAATAGTTTCATTTAATCGCTTAATTACGGTAATAATAATTTCATTATCGATCTTGGGATTAAATGCAGAAATTAAGAATTCTTGGAATAATTTAAATCCTCCAAAATGAATATTGTTTATTAATTGATACCCTAGAGGTATGCATACCAAAATTGGAAGAAAAGATAATGAGGTATAGTTTAATTTTAATTTGTTCAATTAATTAATATATTTTCTCTAAATGAATCTTCTTTAAGTTATTTCTTTTGATATTGAAAAAAATTTTACCATCCCTTATTCCAATAACTTTATCGAAATCGTTCAGCAAATCTAATCTATGTAGTGCAACTAATGCCGTCTTTGGGGATTTTTTTGTTTTATTTTTATCGACATTTTCTAGCAGAAGGTTTTTAATCGTTGTTATCAATTTGGGATCTAGATTATTAAAAGGCTCATCTGCAAGTAATATATTTGATTCTTGAATTAATGATCTAGCTATAGCCACCCTTTGTTTTTGCCCCCCAGATAGTTTTCTGATTTTTTTGTCATAAATAGAGTTATGAAGTCTACATAATTTCATATATTTATGCGCCTTCTTAAAAGAACTTATATTTAGTAAATTTTTAAAAGCGAAATAAAAATTGTTTTCCGCTAGTAGTCCACAATTAACATTTTGTTCTGCAGAGAGATCTTCTATTAATCTTAAATCTTGCCATATAGTTGTTATTTTACTTTTCTGCTTTCTATCTAATTCCTCGAAACTTTCATTGAATAATTTGACCTCACCTTGAGTTGGTTTAATAGTGCCATTAAGTACTGATATAAGTGTAGTTTTTCCTGAACCGCTTTTACCTAAAAGTGCAATTTTTTCCCCAGAATTTATTTTTAAATTTATTTTATTTAGGATCAGAACATTTTTGTATTTATAAGATATATTTTCTAATTCTAAGACAGTATTATTCATCTAATTTTATTTAATTTCCTCCCGATTTCCTCTATATTTTTATATTGTTTTGATTCTGCCTTTATAAATCTTTTTGCATTGAACATATCTAATATCTTTTTATGTGATTTTTGCTTTATATCTAAATTTAAAATTACTGATTTAAGTTCTTTTGTAAACCCTTCCCCGAATTTATTTTCAAGATCACCTTGAGCTATCCAATGATAGTCTACATATTCTGGTGTGATCCAGAATAATTCTAAATTACTTGTTCTTTTAGGATTATTTTTAAGATTGTTTTCCCAAACCTGTTTATTTAAAGCTCCAGCATCAAATGCCCCACTATTAACTAAAGCTATAGTGGCATCATGACTCCCACTAAAACCTGCTTTTTTCCCTTTAAAATGTTTAATTTCTACCCCTGCTTGATTTAAAAAATATTCTGGCATTAATCTTCCAGAAGTTGAGTTTTCAGAGCCAAAAGTAAATCTTAAATTCTTTAGTTTTTTAAGTCCTTTAATGTTTGAAATTGAGTTAAGTTCTAAATTTTTGTTTACTATAAAAACACTTTTAAATTCCTTATCGATATCTCTTTGAGCTATGACAATTGAATTAGGTGTTTGTAATCTTGCTTGAACTCCTGATAAACCGCCAAACCAAACTAAATCTAAATCTTTAGTTCTAAATCCAGTTACTGCTGCAACATAATTAATAACAGGAATGTATTTAACTTCTACATCAAGTTGTTTGGATAATTCTTTTGAAAATAAATTAAATCTTTTGTCCAAAACATCTTGGTTTTGATCAGGTATTGCTCCAACTTTTAAAACTTTGGGATTTGAAAATACAGGTGATGAAAAAACAGAAAATAATAAAGATGAACTTAGAAGGAAATTCTTTAAATTAAACATAACTTTGTTAAATTAATAGAATTCAGAAATTGCTTTTTCAAGCCTCTGTAGTCCATCTTTTATTTTAATTTCTGAAGCTGCACAAGATATTCTTATACATTGATCAACTCCAAAAGCTTTTCCAGGTACAACAACTAATCCGTAATCTTGAAGAGCTTTATTGCAGAAATCAACAGAAGTAATTGAGGAGTTGGGTAATTTTGGAAATGCGTAAAATGCTCCGTTAGGTTCTTCAATATAAATCCCATTTATATTATTAAGGCCCTCATAGAGAAGTTTTCTTCTTTGATCATAATGGCTATTTATCATTGAGAAAAACTCATTATTAATTTTTAAAGCCTCTAAAGCACCTTTTTGAACAAAAGAGCAAACATTACTTGTACTTTGACTTTGTAATGCTGAGGATGCTTTGATTACATCTTTGGGACCTACTAAATAACCTATCCTCCAACCAGTCATAGCCCATCCTTTCGCGAACCCATTTATTATAAAAATCCTATCTTTTAAGTCATTTGCTAATGAAGATAAACTGTAGTGTTTAAAATTTTTTTTAAGGATTAGTTCGTAAATCTCATCAGATAGAATATTGATATTTGGATTTTCTCTAGCTAAATCGGCAATTTGTAATAATTCTTCCTTTGACATAACTCTTCCAGTAGGGTTATTAGGAGAATTGATAATTATAAATTTAGTTTTTGAAGAGATTTTAGACTTCAAATCTTCTATATTTATTTTGAATCCATCTTCTGCACAAGAATTTGTAAAAATTGGCTTCCCACCCGCCAATCTAACCATCTGAGGATAACTTAACCAATATGGAGAAGGAATAATAACTTCGTCTCCATTATTTAACAAGACTTGGAAAAGATTATATATTGCTTGCTTAGCACCATTTGTGACCATTACATTTTCAAATTCATAATTTAAATCGTTTTGAATTTGAAGTTTATTTGCAATTGCTTTTCGTAGATCTAAATTCCCCGCTGCGGGCCCGTACTTTGTAAATCCATCAAATATAGCTTTGCTCGTAGCATCAATAACATCTTTTGGGGCATCAAAATCAGGTTCACCTGCACTTAAATTGCAAATATCTACTCCTTCTGCAGATAATTGATTTGCTTTAGCACTTATTTGCAGTGTAAGAGAAGGTTCAATTGAAAGTGCCCGATCAGATAAATTAACTTGACTCATTGATTTATGACTTTTCAAATATGACTTTTAATAATGACAAATGCATAAATTAAGAATAAATAAAACTATCACACTATGGTTTAATTTAGTTCATTTTCTTAATCTATTTTATTTTCATGTTTTGAGTTCTTAAGATAAAAATATTAAAAGGTTTATTTTCTGTGAAAAGGTTAGTAATTGGGAGAGGAAGTGTATTTGCAGATTTGTTAGTAATTGGTGAGGCACCTGGAGCTCAGGAAGATTTAGAAGGAAAACCTTATGTAGGTAAATCTGGTAAGTTATTAAACGAATTATTAATACAAGCTGGAATTGATTATAAGAAGGATGTTTATTTTTGTAATGTAATTAAATGTCGTCCACCAAATAATAGAAAACCCACTGCTAGAGAAATTAATATTCATAAACCTTGGTTATTACAGCAAATAAAGTTAGTCGATCCAAAATTTATATTACTTACTGGTTCTACTGCTATGAGTGCTATTTTAGAAGTTAAAGATCCTATAAGTAATTTAAGAGGTCAATGGATTAAAAAAGATGGGAGAGAAATTATGGTAATTTTTCATCCATCTTATTTGTTGAGATTTCCTTCAAAAGAAATCAATAAACCTTACCATCTAACTTTGAAAGACCTAGAGAATGTAAGTGGTAAACTATATGCCGTATAATTTAGTGAAATCCTTTTTGAATATCAAGAATTTTAATGTCATTAACTCAATCTAAAGAGGTTAATAGTCTCTCCAAAAGATATTTAACTCATATTGAGAGAAGGATAACTAGAACAGTAATGGTGGGTGATATAGCTATTGGAAGTGATTATCCAGTAAGAGTTCAATCGATGATAAATGAAGATACTATGGATGTCGAAAATGCTTACTTAGCTATCAAAAGACTTCATGATGTGGGTTGTGAAATAGTAAGGTTAACTGTCCCTTCCTTAGCACATGCCAAAGCAGTAGGAGATATAAAGGCAAAATTACTAGAAAATAATATCAATACCCCCTTGGTGGCTGATGTTCACCATAATGGTATGAAAATTGCAATGGAAGTTGCAAAACATGTTGATAAAGTAAGAATTAATCCTGGATTGTTTGTTTTTGAAAAATCAGACCCTACAAGAACTGAATATACAGATGAGGAATTTGAAACTATTAAGCAAACAATACTTAAAAGATTTACCCCTTTAGTTGAAGTTTTAAAGGCTGAAAACAAAGCTCTAAGGATTGGAGTTAATCATGGGTCTCTATCTGAGAGGATGCTTTTTACTTATGGAGATACGCCATTAGGAATGACAGAATCTGCGATGGAGTTCGTCAAAATTTGTGATGAGCTTGATTTTCATAACATAATTATTTCTATGAAAGCTTCTAGGGCTCCGGTCATGATGGCAGCTTACAGAATGATTGCAGATAGGCTTGACTCAGAAGGATATAACTATCCCTTACATTTAGGAGTGACCGAAGCTGGTGATGGTGATTATGGAAGGATTAAAAGTACTGCTGGAATTGGAACGCTTTTAGCAGAGGGATTAGGAGATACCATCAGGGTTTCCTTAACAGAAGCTCCAGAAAAGGAAATACCAGTGTGCTATTCAATTTTGCAATCTTTAGGATTAAGAAAAACAATGGTTGAATACATCAGTTGCCCCAGTTGTGGTAGAACACTTTTCAATCTAGAAGAAGTTGTAGATAAAGTTAGGAACGCTACCTCACATTTGACGGGTCTAGATATAGCAATAATGGGATGTATTGTTAATGGGCCAGGAGAAATGGCAGATGCTGATTATGGTTATGTTGGAAAAGGTAAAGGAACTATTGCCTTATATAGAAGAAAAGAAGAGATAAAAAGAGTACCTGAAGATGAGGGTGTTAATGCTTTAATCCAACTTATTAAGGATGATGGGAAGTGGATTGATCCTTAAGGATTTGTCAAATTTTTGAATTATAAATAAATTCTTTTTATAATAAAAAATATCGAATTATTTGAAGATAAGAAAATTGCTTAAAAAAAAATATATATTTCTGTTTGCGACATCCTTTTCTGGGTTGTTTTTAAATAATTTTGCAGAGGCAACAGTTTTAAATAATAGTTATAAAGAAGTAATTGATCATGTTTGGCAAATTGTATATAGAGATTTTCTTGATTCAAACGGCAAATTTCAAAAGGCCAATTGGATTAATCTAAGAAAAGAAGTTTTATCAAAAACATATTCAGACAGCAATGAAGCTTATGATGCGATTAGAGATATGCTTTCTAATTTAGATGATTCTTATACAAGATTTTTAGAACCTAAGGAATTTAATCAAATGAGAATTGATACCTCTGGCGAATTAACTGGAGTTGGTATCCAAATAGTTAAAGATAAAGAATCTGATGATTTAATAATTATTTCTCCCATAGAGGGCACCCCTGCATTTGATGCTGGAATTAAAGCTAGAGATAAAATATTATCCATAGATGATATTTCTACTGAAGGTATGAATATTGAGGATGCCGTGAAATTAATAAGAGGACAAAGAGGTACTAAAGTAAAGCTTGAAATTCTTAGAGGCTCTCAATCCTTTTTTAAGAATTTATCAAGAGAAAAAATTGAAATAAAATCTGTATCAAGTAAAGTCAATCAAACCAAAAATGGCTTATCAATTGGCTATGTAAGAATTAAACAATTTAATGCAAATGCATCCAAAGAAACTAGAGATGCTATTAAGGATTTAGAAACAAAAAAAGTCGCAGGATATGTTCTTGACTTGAGAAGTAATCCTGGAGGTTTATTAGAATCAAGCATTGATATCTCAAGGCACTTCATTAACAAAGGAGTAATAGTAAGTACAGTAAGTAAAGAAGGTTTAAAAGAAACAAAAAAAGGAAACGGTCAAGCTCTAACAAAAAAGCCCTTAGTTGTCTTAGTTAATGAGGGTTCTGCTAGTGCTAGTGAAATAGTTTCTGGTGCAATAAAAGATAACAAAAGAGGAAAATTAGTTGGGAAGAAAACATTTGGTAAAGGTCTAGTTCAATCCATGAGAACTTTAGTTGATGGTTCAGGTCTAACTGTTACAGTCGCTAAGTATTTAACTCCGAACGGCACTGATATAAACAAATCTGGAATTATTCCAGACATAGAAGTAAGAATGAATATAAACCCTCTACTTCAAAGAGAGATAGGAACTATAAAAGATAAACAATACAGAGCAGGTGAAAAAGAGCTAATAAATATAATTAATAGAAAGAATCAGATAAGCGAATTTAATCCCGACACCACAAACCTTAATGCATTCCTGAAAATTAAGATGGAAGATAAAGTATTTTCATTAAATTAATTACTCATATCCAGCATTCTCTTTATTGGCACATAGGCTCTTCTTATTATTTCTGGGTCTAGTTCAATAGACGGGGAGTTATTTTTTAAACAATCAAGAATTTTTTCTAAAGTATTTAATTTCATATATGGACACTCGTTACATTTACAACCTTCTACATCGGGAACTTCAATAAAAATTTTATTAGGTTCTTTCTTTTTCATTTGATGAATGATTCCAGGTTCAGTTAGTACCATGTAAGTTTTAGATGGATCTTTACTTACGAAATCAAGCAGCTTACTTGTTGATCCAATAAAGTCTGAGAGAATTAGTAAATTTTGACTACATTCAGGATGAGCAATTACTTTTGATCCTGGATTTTGATATTTTAATTTTAGAAGTGCTTCTTCACTAAATGATTCATGAACAATACAGCTGCCAGGCCATAATTTAAGATCTCTTCCTGAATTTTTTTGTACCCATCTCCCAAGGTTCTGATCTGGCGCAAATATTATCTTTTTATCTTCAGGTATCTTTTTAATTAATGAGACTGCATTGCTACTTGTACATATCAGATCACTTTGAGCTTTTACTTCTGCAGTACAATTTATATAGCTTACGACATAGTGATCTGGATTTTCTTCCCTGAATTTTTGAAATTCATCTGAAGGACAATCGTCTGCTAATGAGCATCCTGCGTCAATATCTGGTAATAGGACTGTTTTATTAGGGCTAAGTATTTTTGCGGTTTCGGCCATAAAGTGCACACCGCAAAAAATTATTATATCTGCGTCATTATTTGCAGCTTTCCTAGATAGATCTAATGAATCGCCAATAAAATCTGCAATTTCCTGAATCTCTGGAGATTGATAATAGTGCGCAAGAATAATTGCATTAGCTTTTCCGCAAAGCTCCTTTATTTCAGAAATCAAATCCTCTTCGTTTTGAACTGATTTCTGTTTTGCAGTAGAAGTTATACTGGTCAGGATTTAGAATATCTCTAAATAGATTATATGCCTTTAAACAGAAAAAATTCTGACAAATTTAAAAATTGCTATTGTTGGTGACTGTCATGGTCAATGGTCTGAATTAGACTTGAAAGTTTTATCGATTATCAAACCAAATATTGTTTTATTTGTTGGTGATATTTCTGATGGAAGTGTCAAAATAATTAAAAAAATCAATGAGATCAAAATTCCTACTTTTGTGATTTTAGGAAATCATGATAGAGGGAAAGATTCTACAGGCGAAACTCTCTCAAAGCAGATACGTGTTCTTGGTGAAAAATATTGTGCATGGGATTTGAAAGTTTTTAATAATCAAATAAATTTATTGTCTGCTAGACCATGTAGTTCTGGCGGCGGCTATTATCTTTCAAAAGAAGTTAAAGGCGTTTATGGACCTATAACCGAACAAGATTCAATAAATAAAATTATCAAATGTTCAGAAGAGACTATTGAAGAAATACCTCTAATAATTATGTCTCATGCTGGTCCTTCGGGTTTAGGTTCAGAACCTAAAAGCATTTGTGGGAAAGACTGGAAATTACCCTCTTTAGATTGGGGAGATAGAGATTTGTCTGCTGCTATTTCTCAAATACAAAAGAGAAGAAAAGTTGATCTTGTAATTTTTGGTCATATGCACAATCGGCTTAAAAGAAATCTTGGTTTAAGAGAGATGTTTAAAATTGATAGCAAAGGAACAATTTATTTCAACACTGCTGTAGTACCAAGATATAAAACTGATGAAGATAGGAAATTGCTTATTAACTTTTCATGGATTGAGTTTGAAAATAAGGAATTAAGGCATGTTTCTCATCGATGGTATTCAGAGTCTGGTGAAATTTGTGAAGAAGATAAATTTTTTTAGGATAAGATATTTTTGATTATATTTTAAGTATTTTTGGGCTTTTCATATCTTGAAAATAATGTTTGAGACAAGATATAACCCGCAATTCCTGCGGCTGTAAAAGCTAAACCATTTTTAAATAAAGGTAATAAATCATTTGTTCTGGATATTATCGGTGCCAAACCAAAAATTCCAAATAACATTCCCCATAAAGGAGAAAGAAGAGCTAAAAATCCAATTGAAATGACTTGACCTTCTTTTCTTGGGGCAGATGCAAAACCTGCTACTAAACCTCCAAGAATCGATGTACATAAAGTCCATATGTATTGCTCTTTGGGTAGACCAGGGACAACTTGGCATCCTCCTCTTTCGAGACAAATCTTTACTGAATCAATTGCATCTAATACTGCACCATCCTCACCGTGATCTTTAACATAGTATTGGTTACCAAATCTTGTTTGAAGTTCAACCCAAAATAACCTTGGCATAAAATTAAAATAAGCCTCTCCGACGTTAAAGTTCAGCAAATTTCCCCCTCTAGGGTCGGCAACTATCAACAAACTTGTCTCATCTAAATCCCAATAGTCCTTTATTGCACTACCAGGTGAACTTTCAAACTGAGATAAATATTTAATTTTCCACCCACTTTCAATTTCTAGATTATTGAGATTTTCCTCTAAAGATTTTTTCTGATTAGGGCTTAATGTTTTAGCTAAATCAATTACTGGTGTTTTTTCTTCTGGTAAGAGATTTGGATTATTTATAGCGAAAACGGGTTTATGTGAAATTAAAACTAATATAGATAGAAATATTCCTAATAAATAGTTAATCTTTGAAGGCATAAATAAGTTCTGTCTTTTTATATTTTCGCCGATGAATAGCTTACCCGCGAATAATCCAGATTGGTTAGTTAAAAAAATAATAAAAATGGGTGGGACTATAAGTTTTTATGACTTTATGAATTTCGCATTAAATGATCCTATTAGTGGTTATTACGGCAGCGGTAAAGCTGAGTTAGGCGTTCGAGGAGATTTTGTTACATCACCCTCTTTATCTGATGATTTTGCTTTTTTGGTTGGTAAACAAATAGAAGATTGGTTGATTCAGTTCAAAAATAGTTTTTTATCTAATAAGAAATTAGCTGTAATTGAATTTGGAGCAGGAGATGGAAGCTTTATGAGTGGATTAATTAAATATTTTTTAGAAAATAACAAGAATTTTTTGGAAGGAGTTTCTTTTGTAATTATCGAACCTAATGAAGGGATGGTAGAAAAACAAAAAAATAAATTGGAAGAATTTTTAAACTTAGGCATTGATATTTTATGGAAAGGTTTGGATGAAGTAGAGGAAAATAATATAAATGGAATAGTGCTTGCAAATGAGGTTTTGGATGCTTTGCCAGTAGAGAGAATAACCTTCTCAAAAGGAAAATTACTTCGACAAGCAGTTTCTATAGATAAAAAATCTCACAAATTATATTTTGATGAAATGCCAATTACAAGTGAATTGGAAAAAAGTTTTGAACTTGCTAAAAGTAAGTTGGGAATCACTATTCCGCCTGAAGATGCTCTTGAAGGATGGACGACAGAATGGCATGTAGATAACTCAAAATGGTTAGAAGCTATTTATGGGAAAATCAATAATGGTATTTTATTGATAATTGATTACGCTAAAGAAGCTAAAAAATACTATAACTCTAAGAATTCTGATGGGACGATAGTTTCTTATGAAAATCAAAAAATGATAAATAATGTCCTAGATTCTCCTGGAAATTGCGATTTAACATCTCATGTTTGCATAGAAACTTTAATTAATGATGCTGAGACTCTTGGATTTAATACTCTTGGAATAACTAAACAAGGAGAGGCTTTGTTGGCACTTGGATTGGCAGAGAGACTTTATGGAATTCAGAAGGAATTTAAGGAGGATTTATCAAATGCTCTTTTAAGAAGAGAGGCATTACTTAGACTCGTTGATCCTGTATGTCTAGGCAATTTTAAGTGGTTTGTTTTTAAAAAGTTTAAGGAGAAGGAAATGAATATAAATGCAACCTGTTTGCGTTAAGAAAAAAACTTTAAAAATAATGAATCTTCTACGTCATCATAAATATCCACTGCACCAATTTCTTTCGGTAATATAAATCTCATTTTGCCATCACGAACTTTCTTGTCGCCCATAAGTATTGTTAGAACCTCTTCTTTATTTATTTTGGGGATCTCGGTAGGAAGATCGTAATTCCTCAAAAGATTCTTCTGTCTTTCTAATTCTTCTTTAGACCATAACCCTTTCTCCATTGCTATTCCCCCCGCAATATTCATGCCAATTGATATTGCCTCACCATGAAGAAATTTGCCGTATCCGCATAAATTTTCAATAACGTGACCAAAAGAATGACCATAATTTAATATGGCTCTAACACCATTTTCATGTTCGTCTTGAGAAACGATATGAGACTTTGTCTTTATTGAACTATTAATTATTTTAATTAGATAATCATTCTTGAGATTTATAAGTTCATTCTTATTTTTTTCAATTTCTAAGTATTCGAAAAGTTCTTTGTCTCTTATTACTCCGTATTTTATTACTTCGGCCATCCCTGCATTAAATTCTCTTTTGGGCAAACTTTTTAAAGTTTCTGGATCAATAAAAACTGCTTTAGGTTGATTGAAAGCTCCAATTAAATTCTTACCTTTTGGATGATTTACTCCTGTTTTTCCTCCCACAGATGAATCAACCATTGATAATAATGTTGTTGGAATCTGAATATATTCGATACCTCTCAGCCAAGTAGCAGCTGCGAAACCACTTACGTCTCCAACAATTCCTCCTCCTAGGGCAATAATTATTGAATTTCTATCTAAGCCAAATTCAAATGCAATATCATATATTTCACTTAAGGTTTTTAAGTTTTTATATGATTCTCCAGCCTTGATAAGGAACATTTTGGCCTGAAATTGATTATCTTTTAAATTATTTAAGAATTTTTCTCCATACAAATTTGATATTTCTTCATTTGAAATTACAAGTATTTTTCTATTTTTTGTTATTCCAATTTTTAAGAGTTCTTCGCTGATATTATTCAGTATCCCTGCTTCTAGAGTTACTTCGTATGACTTATCGCCTAATGGGACTAATATTTTTCTCTTATTCACAATTGATTACCTAGTTAAAATTTATAAATATTTAGTATTAAATACTTTATATATTAGCAAAATCTAAGCTCTAGATACTTAAAAATTCAGTTGTTAAGAATTAGAAATGGTAATAAAATCATGCTATGAGTTTTAAAAAAAATATAAACGATATTAAGAAAAATTATTCCCTAGGAATAATTGGAGGAGGTCAACTGGCTTTGATGTTAACCGAGGCCGCAAAAAAAAGAGATTTAGAAGTATGTGTGCAAACAAAATCTTGTGATGATCCTGCTGGTTTAAAAGCAGATCATGTCATAGAAGCTGATCCTTTAAAGATAAGAGGTAATAAATCATTAATTAATGAGTGTGAAAAAATAATTTTTGAAAATGAATGGATAAAAATTGATAAATTAAATTTAATTGACAATAACGATATTTTTGTCCCAAGCCTTAATGCAATTAAGCCATTGGTAGATAGGTTTTCTCAAAAAAAATTAATAGATAGAATGAATATTCCTTGTCCAAAATGGATAAGTATTGAAGATTTTAAAAATTTCTCGGATGAGGAAATCAATAATTGGACTTTCCCTTTAATGGCAAAATCAAATAAAGGTGGATATGACGGCAAAGGGAACAGAAAAATAAAGACAAAAGAAGATTTAGATTCTTTTTTGACAGAGAATAATTCTGATGAATGGTTAATAGAAGAATGGATAGAGTATGAAAAAGAACTGGCTCTTGTTGGTTCGAGAGATAGGACCGGTAAGATAAGATTCTTTCCAATAGTTGAGACATTCCAATCAAACCATGTTTGTGATTGGGTTATTGCACCAGGAATAAATGAATATGACTTGAACTTATTTGCAATAAACATTTTCTCTTCAATAGTCAATGAACTTAATTACGTTGGAGTTTTAGCTATTGAATTCTTCTATGGAGATAATGGTCTTTTAATTAATGAAATAGCTCCTAGAACACATAACTCAGCTCATTTCTCTATTGAAGCTTGCACTTCAAGTCAGTTTGATCAATATGTTTGCATTTCTTCTGGGATAATGCCACCTGAAATTAAAATGAACTGTGAAGGGGCAATTATGTTAAATCTACTGGGATTAAGAAAGAATTTCCCAATCTCAATGGAAACCAGAATTAAAATGTTATCTGAAATTGAGGGTTCTAATATTCATTGTTATGGCAAATCTCGCGAAATTCTGGGAAGAAAAATGGCTCATATCACATTTTTATTAAATGGTAAAACGCATTCAGAAAGATATGATGAGGCTCAAGTTTTACTAACTATGGTAAGAGACATTTGGCCATCTCCAAATGCATAAAAAAATAAGTTAGAGTTAGATTACTGGATCTTTGGTTAAGTTCTTCTTTATGTGCTCTGATCTGACTCTCTTTCGACATGAGGAGACTGTCGTGATGCGGTAGTAAACCGATCTTGTAATCGGAAACGAAAGCTCACTTTGAATCCTCTTCTGGCATTTCCAGGTCGATGCAGCAGAGAACTGACGGGGATCTAGTGTTACCTATCAAAATGCCTGCTATAACAGGCTTTTGGTAGGTATTTTATTTTTTGGAATAACTGGGCTGCTTTTTCTCTTTCAGTGTAAAAATTTATTTGCCAAAGTACTTGACGATCCATTTCTAATGTATTTATATTGATAGTACATATGTATTGCTACGTAATGACTTTAGGAGGAGCTAATGTTTGGACTAATTTTTCTTACGGTTATCGTAATGAGTACCCAAGTGGTTGGTTGCTTAGCCCAGACCGCAGCAGATTAATTTTATTTATAAGGAATAAAAAATCTCCAATAAATAGTATGAGAATTTTTGCTCATACATATTATGCAAATGATCTTGGTGAGCCAATGGCAATTAAATCATCCACTCAAATGTATTTGGATAATGCTTGGGATAAATGGCATGACCTTCAATTAGAAGGTTGGACTTTTGAAGAACTTGAATTCCCTGAATCAGTATGACTAACTTAAATCCAATCAAAAAGAAACTATCAAAAGCAGATAGAAAGATATCTATACAAGACCCATCAAAATTATTAGCAGAATTTTTTAATGGTGTTGTCATTGAACTCGATGAAGAATATAAATATGACTCATAAAGAATTGATAGATCTAGTTTCCGCAAATTTATTTAAGCAAAGTGGAAAGTTAGAAAGCAGAAGGTCTTGGTTGGCGATAAGAAATTATCTTGAACAATTAGATGCCGAACAACTTAAATCCATGCTTAAGGACTACGGATGATTTAAAAACTTTATTTAGTTTTTATTTTTTTCTTAATTCTTAGAAAACCGTAAGTTACAAAGCCAACCAAAAACATGTCCAAGTAAATATGCCAAATAGGAAAAATCTGGTGTATTAATTTCATTAACGTTTTATGGCCACTTGCCAATAAGGATAATCTAAATTTGATTTTTCTCTAATCAATTGTAATTTTCTAGAATTTATTTTTACTACTATTCCATCTGTTGGATATTTACTAAAAAGCTTCCCTTCTAGCCATCGTTTTCTAAATACTTCAACTTGGCTCGTAAAGTTGCATGAAATATCCCGAGGGATCGTGAAGCCAAGCTTTGAAAGACTCTTTTTGGACTCATATTGGTTAAGTGTTGAATTAAGTATTTGAAATGCGCAGAAGCTAAGACTTTTAGAAAATCCCTCTTTAGATCTTAGAAATCTAGAAGCAATTCTCTGGGAGATATTTGGACTTTGGTTGGGTGCGTATAATTCACCTCTAACTTGAAGAACTCCTCGTAAAGGAAGATTATTGGGAATGTCTTGGACTTTAATTAGTTTACTAGTAACGTCTATCCCTTTTCTTGAAATTGCTTTCTCCAAGGTTCCACCCCTATATTGCAAAGCAACAGCACAACCATCAATTTTGGGTTCAATTAATAATCTTGTATCTGCTAATAATCCTCTCAAGAATTCATCTATTGAATCCTTTTCTAATGAAGGTAAAACTAGTTTATTTTTCTTTTTAAAGTAATCACAATTAGGGTTTGTTCTTAATAAATTTTTTTCAAGTTGGTCGAACTGCTTATCAGAGATTAAAGCATTACCATCTCTATAATTATCGTCATACCATTCAATTCGTTCTTCTAAATAATTCTTCATTTAATAGGATGGCTTAAGTTTTTGGTTAGGTATCCAACTTGGTTTATCTATGATCCATTTTTCTCTATCTTCATATTTAACAGTCCATAAAAGCAATGAAGAAATTTCTTTTAATGTTATGCCAACCAAATATCTTGTTTTTGGACTTATTGATATAAATCCAAATAATAATATTAATAAAATAAGTTTAAAGAGGCCTTTAATCATTTAAAAATCAGCGTAATTTTTGCGAACTTTTTAATTAATGCAATTCTTATAACCTTCAATCTTTGCTAGTTCATCAATGTTCAAACCTGCTTCCTCTAGTAAAGTTTCTCCTATATCCTCCTTATTAAATTTAGTTAAAGCTCCTTTAGTAGAGTACTTAATACATTGGTTTTTATATTTTGCTTCTTTGACAACAGGAGATAAATAAAAACCAAACAAGATGATAAAAGCTCCATAGGTCATTACTTTTCTATGGTTTTTCCACCATTCATAAAATTTATTGGACACGAAAAATAAATAATTAATTTCTATTCTAAATTGATTGTCAACAAATTACTTTAGTAATTGAAGGATTGCTTAATTTATTGTTTTTTCATTAATAGATTTAACCCAAGAATAATATCTTGATTTTCTAATCCTTTGCTCTTTCAAGACTAATCTATCCGCAGATTCTAGGGGTGATTCTCCTTTCTCAACTTTTGTTGTAATAGAAATACCAAAACCTTTTGCTTCAATTTTTGCAATGCCACCCTCTAAAAAAAATAAAAAAGACCAACCTTTATTCCATCCTACATAGAAGGGATTTCGATACATTGGATTCTTATGGATATACTCTTTAATGTTATTTTCCTTTTCAAGGTGCTACTTGTATAGACTATTACCAAATAAAAACTTTATGGCTGATTATTTCTGGAAAAGTAATTTTAGTATTTAAATAATTACTTGAGCGAATACTTGACGTTCATAAGTAGTACATTTATATTAATAGTACAACTGTATTATCTTTATGACTTCAGGAGTTGCTTATGTTCGGACTTATTTTTATCGTGGCAGCCTTATTGACCCCCCAACTGGCTGGTTGTTTAACAAAAAAAGTGGTTTGTTAATTTTTTTTGAGAGTTATAAGAAGTCTGTATCTAATAACTTAAAAGTATATACTCATCTTTTCTATGCAAATGAATTAGGTGAACCAGCTCAAATTAAAAATTCAAGACTTCATTCTATTGAGTGTGCTTGTGAAACATGGAATGAATTAATTTCAGGAGGTTGGCAAATTGTTACTAATAAATTCCAGTAATCATGATCAAGGTAAATCCGTCAAAGTGGGAATATCTAAAAGAATCTACCCTAAAACGAAAACGAACAAAGATTTGTATTACTTGCAATCACTTTCGCTACAGCACTACAGAAACTTTTGCTACTGTCTTGATCTGTCCAAAATACGAAAAACGCATACCGCAGGGTGATCATTTACTTAAAGGTTGTGAATATTGGCAAAA
>CACLGU010000011.1 GCA_902606505.1 uncultured Prochlorococcus sp. | reverse complement strand
TCTTCTGAAAAGAAAAAATAATCCTCCAATTAAAAGAACAGGAAAAATCAAGCTGCTTAAAGCTTGTTGCCATGGATTTGCTAATTTTGTAGGAGTTACAGCTATATCTACATTATTCTCAGTCAGTATTTTTAATAAATCTTTATCAGGGGCTAAATTTACCTCAGATCTGCTCCCATCATTTTCAACAACTTGAGCTGTGGCATTATCTGGTGATATTAGGACTCTACTGATTTCTTTATCTTGGACTGCCTCTATAAAATCACTATATCTCAAGGTCTTTGTAGAACTTTCAATACTAGGTTTATCAAAAACAGAAGTACCAATGAAAATTACAG
This sequence comes from uncultured Prochlorococcus sp., assembly GCA_902606505.1. Taxonomy (GTDB): domain Bacteria; phylum Cyanobacteriota; class Cyanobacteriia; order PCC-6307; family Cyanobiaceae; genus Prochlorococcus_A. Next base: position 40,294 of record CACLGU010000011.1, on the reverse strand, counting down.
TAATCACAGCTAGAACATAAAGTCCTACGTTTCTCCAACGTTTGTTCACGATAAAAAATCTTTAATAAAACTATAATACTAATAATAAAACAATATTAAGAGCGTCTTAGAACATCTACTACACTTTTAAATGCAAACCATTCAGGAATTGGTTCGCCATTCCTTAATTTCTTTCTGAATTCAGTACCACTAAGTTTCATAATTTCATAATTAAATTCTTTAGCTTCTTCAGCTGTAATGTATCCTTTTTCCTTCGTATAAACTAAATTTTTAGAAGGAACAGTCTTCATTCTCAATTCATCTGCGCACTTATTAGCAAAATTCTGGGCGTCATATGGCCCATAAAAATCTTCACCAGTTGATGATGACTTACAACCAGCCATATCTCTACCAATAATAAAATGGGTGCAGCCATAATTTCTTCTGATTATCATATGTTGAAGAGCTTCTCTTGGCCCTGCCATATGCATTGAATAAGGTAAAAAAGCCCATTTTATTCTTTCATCAGATATTTCCTCTTCTAATTCTTTATAGGTCAAATATCTAACTTTTCCCGGGATATCATCTTGTTGAGTTGGCCCACAAGTTGGATGTACTAAAACCACTGAGTTAGAAGAGACATTATCTGAGAGTAAGGCATTAGTAAATAACTCATAATGTGCTCTATGAATTGGATTTCTGCATTGAAATGCAACTACATCATGATTTGATGGCAGTGTAGATCTAACTTCTTCAGGAGTTTTGCAGGGAAATTCTCTTACTGGCAGTTCGAAACCATAAACTTTCCCTCCTATATAAAATCTTCCCCTCTCATTAAAGATCATCTTAACAGCAGGATGATCTAAAGAATTAGTGCCATAACAAAGTTTAGCTTCTAAAGATTTATCAGGCTCCCAAATAGAACTTACTTCTAAAATTGCAATTTTTTGTTTTTTATAAGTAAGTAATATTGTCTCTCCAGCTTTTACTTCTTCATTATTTGAATCAAAGACAATAGGTAAGCCAAAAAGCAAACCATTTACGTCTCTATTATTTTTAATCACCGATTTGTAGTTATTTTCATCCATAAAACCTTCCAAAGGAGAAAAAGCACCAACCATCAAAAGTTCTACATCACATGCATTTCTCTCGCTACATTCAAACTCATAAGTAGCTTTAGAGATAAGATCATTTTTAAGGCTATTATCTTTGATAACTAAATTTTTCAGTTTTCCTCCATAAGGCGGTATTAGTCCATTAGGGTCAGTCTTTGTTTTTTGTTGTAATTCCATTTTTTTAATTGATAAAGAAAAATTTTGAAAAAAAAAGAGGGGTTGAACCCCCTTTTATTTGTTAATTAGGATTTATGCCTTTCTTCCGTAAAGCTCTCCTATTATTTTTACATCAAGTGGATCTTTTGATCCCATGTCTGTGTCTGAAGGCTGAATAGCTTCAAAAGTACCAGTAAATTCGTCTGTATCTGAATCTACATTGTTGATTGAAAGAGTAATAACCCCAGTACCATTTACATCAACTTTAATATTTTCTTTGGCAAGTTCCTCATCATCTCCTCCTAGTGCAACTAAACCTTGAGCATATTCAACACCAGTATTTTTAGCTCTCGCTTTAGGATCAAGAAAATCACCAGTTCTGTAGTTCGGTGTGAATGTTGAACCACTAACCTCAGTACCTGGTTCAATAGATGAAGGCAAATCAGCTGTAAGGTCTTTTGCTGAAAATGCAAATGGCACCTCTAAGCCACCAGGAGTTAATACAGTTATAAGTTGAAAATCAATACCACCTTTTTCGGTGAAAGTACCTGAATCAATATCTCCATAAACTTCTGTCACTGTGGTGTTATTTCTAGGACTAATAATTTTTGTAGAAACAAATTCTGCAGCTTTTCTTTTGGTCCCTGGTACTTTTACATAAACTTCTGTTGGATGCATGCATATTCCTCTAAGGCTATCTCCATTATCTAAGGATATTGATCCGACAAGAGATGAGTCTAATGTAGGGCAATCATTAGCTTTACCTGTGTTAACAACATCTGTAAATTGTGCATTTCCTCTTTCAGAAAAAGCAAATGTTTTAACAGGTACGAAAGCAAAAGTTATAAAAATTGAAATAACAAAGGCTAAGAAAGAACGAATTCTCATAATTAAAGTTGCAGTAAAGTTCTGTGACGATTGATTAAAGTTCATCTAAATAGTTCAGTACGGATATTACAAGGGAAAGGACCATAAAAGGTAGGACTTTTAGATCCTCGAAACAACCCGTAGCTTTTTAGATTTTTAAAAACTGGAATTATTGTAAGCTATCACACTATTTTTAATGATTAAGATTACAAAAAAATACAAATTAAAAAATTTTTTTTTAATTTTTTAATGAAATAATTTGAGTTATTAATTTATTTGCTAAATCAATTTTTGATGTTTTATTTATGTAGTGCTCCATATTTTTTGTATCAAACAGCCAACCTTCATTTTGTGCCAAAAATCCAAATCCTTGGCCTTCAAGATCAATTGGATTTGCAAATAGATAATCACAACCCTTTTGGATAATCTTTTCTTTAATTGTTATTCGAGCTTCTTCAATAGATCCTGTAAAAGCACAAAAACCCACAAAAACTTGGTTATCTTTTTTTGATTTACAAATTGTTTTTAAAATATCCGGGACTAGCTCAAAGTTTTTATTCAAATGATCATTAATTTTATTTTTTGGAATTTTTGCTGATATATCAGAGGTTATCTTGAAATCAGATACTGCTGCATTCATGAAAAAATAATCACAATTTGATATCTCATTATCAAGTGCCCTAATTAAATCAATACTAGTTTCAATTTCATGTCTTTTTATTCCATCAGTAAGATTTTTATCTATTTTCAAAGGGCCATGGATGTATTTTACTTTTGCGCCTCTGAACCTTGCTACTTGAGAAAGAAGTAGGCCCATAACTCCAGAACTTTTGTTAGTAATGTGTCTTGCCGCGTCAATTTTCTCTGAGGTGCAGCCTCCGGTTATTAAAATTTCTTTATTAAGTAAATCTTTGCGATATGCATTTTGTTTGTGTGAAGCTATAAATTCAAGAGCTAATTGAATTAAATCATTTGGAGGTATCTTACCGATGCCAATGGCATCACACGCTAAGAGGCCTTCGCTTGGTTGTAAAGATAAGACATTTTCATAATTCTGTAAAATCTCATAATTTTTTTGGACAGCTTTATTTAGCCACATTTGTGTATTCATTGCTGGTGCAACAATAATTGGCTTTATATTTGCTATTAAAATGCTTGGGATCAATCCCTCTGCATTTCCAGTTACCCATTTTGCTAATGTTGTTGCTGTTAAAGGGGCAATGATTAAGATATCAGCCCAATTGCTTAGTTCTATATGAAGAGGTGTTGCTTGACTATTGGACCATTGATCATTTTCTAAAATGCAAGGATTTCTACTTAAGATAGAGAGAGAAAGCGGCTTTATTAATTTTTCTGCATTTTTAGATAAAACGCATTTTATTTCATAATTTTCTTTCGCTAATTGGCTAACTAATAATGGAATTCTTACAGCTGCTATACTCCCCGTTATTAATAAAAGTACATTTATTTTGGAGTCCGCACTTTTAGTTTTCATCGAAAGGTTCCTGATCTAAGAGATGGACATAATTAGTTGTTAATTCAGGTCTATTGATTGCTAAAGCCCTTAGTAAGTGCCAGTCTTTAAGACCATCAAATGGAGAATTATAGTTATCTTCCTCTAGCCTTTTAGCGAGCTGAAGGGTCATTTCTTCATCAAAAGAATTTACTAGTTCCTCACTGATTTTATTTTCAGAAATGAAATTCATATTGAGTAAAGCCAACGTATTCTAATAATAAAGCCTCAAGTAATTATTTAGAATTGATATAAGTATTAATTAAATATTTTCAAGTACATAAAAATTTTCAATATTCATAAACTTTTCAAATTATTGTTAGATAATTTATCTTCATTTTCAATCATAAATATGTAATCTCTCCTTTTCAAAAAAATTCTCCCTTAAAATACATTTGTCTTTATTTACATCATGTTGCAAACGAAAAGAGAACAAGTTATTAGTCACATTCGCTTTTTAAGAGAAGAGTTAAGAGAAATGCATTTAGGAATAAAAGAAGATGATTTTTTCCCTGAACCAGGCGAGTTAAGAGGATTAATGGCTCAGTTAGAAGCATTGCTTGAATTAATAGAAGGAAATACTAAAATTCAATCAAACTCAAAAGTAGCTTAGTTTTATAAAAAATGGTTGTTAAACCTCAAAAGACAAAATTTCAGCTAAAAATTGTGGAAAATATTCAGACATTAAGTATTTGGGCTAATAATCCATGGCGAAGATATTCAATATCATTGATTACACTTTTAATTGGCTACTTTTTTGGAAGTTCTCTAGGTATGGTAAGTGCCGTTGTGGAACTCATGGATCCTGTAGCTGCTTTCTTATCGGTAGTTTTTATCGAGATTTTAATAGTTCTAAGAAGAAATTTTAGATCTGAAAGGAAAAAGAAATTTTTAGTACTTTTTTTAGATTCTTTAAGATTAGGATTATTTTATGGTTTCTTTACTGAAAGTCTTAAGTTGCTATAAATTTATTTGTTATGTTTCTGTAATAGATAAAGCAAAGCCATTCTAATAGGAATACCATTTGCAACTTGATTATTAATTAAGCAATTAGGATATCGATCTACTACTTTGCTACTTATTTCAATATCTCTGTTAATGGGTCCAGGATGGAGAATTGGAATTTCTTTATTATTCAAAGATAATTTCTCTGGGGTTAAGCCATAATCCAAACTATATGAATCAATGCTACTGAGTAAATTCTCCATCATTCTTTCTTTCTGGAGTCTTAAAACAATAATCGCATCTGCAATTTTTATTGATTCTTCCAATGATCTAGAAATTGTTATGGAACCTCTTGATTTTACAGGATCTTCTATTTGATTTGGCGCAGGGGTTTTTAAAAAATTGATAAATTCATCAGGTATTAATGTCTTAGGACCACATAAGATTATGTCTGCACCGAATGCACTCAAGGCCCAAAGATTTGATCTAGCTACCCTAGAATGATTAACATCTCCAATTATTAAAATTTTTTTGGAGTTTAAAACCTCTGGATTCAGTGTTTTATTGGAAAAGAATTTTATCAATGTATAGATGTCAAGCAATCCTTGACTAGGGTGACTATGTAATCCATCTCCCGCATTAAGAACCGAAGTCTTGGAATTTATTGCATCAAGTTTTTTAGCGATCTCAAAGGTTATGTAACTTGATGAATGTCTGATAACTAACGTATCAGCCCCCATAGCAGAATAAGTTATGGCTGTATCAATTATTGTTTCGCCTTTCGTTAAAGAACTAGAGGATGGTGCAAACGTCTGGACATCAGCAGAAAGCCTTTTTGCTGCAAGCTCAAAACTATTTTTTGTTCTTGTACTAGCTTCAAAAAATAAAGATGTTACCAAAGTCCCTTGTAAGGCGGGTATCTTTTTAGTTCCTGCATTCTTTAATGCATCAAATCTATTAGCTAATTCAAATACTGACTCATAATCTTTAATTGAAAAATTAGCTAATGTGTGGATATGTTTATGAGGCCAAATTTGCATTACGCTTAAAAAGATAAATGATTATTGAAATTAAGGTGTTCTGTCACCTTTTAATCTTTTACTTACACTCCTACTATTTTTAAGATACCAACGCCATTTTATATTTTTTGCCTTTGATATGCCAATTCTCGTAGTTTGAATAAGATCTTTTTCTTCTATAATGGAATCTCTTGGAGAAATCCATAAAGATTTGTTATTAAGAACTTCAAGTGAGTTAAATGCAATGTCTACATTGAATGTCTTTGTAACCAGGCCAGGCCCAGAAGCTGTTCTATCATTCTTTTTAGAGATAAAAACTGATCTTATTAATACACCACTCGCAAAATTTTCTTTATCAGTAACTATGTTTAAACAATGATGAATGCCATAAGATTTGTAAATATAAAATGTTCCAGGTTTGCCAAATAAGGATTTATTTGATTCATTCATTTTGCGGTAGCCATGACAGGCCTCTTCTTCCTGTGAATAAGCTTCAGTCTCAACAATAATCCCCTTAACTTGATCTATCTCATTATTTTTTTTTATGAGGTAACAGCCTATTAAATCAGGAGCAACAAGTTTAGAGTGCCGATAAAAAAAATTTTTTGGAAATAATTTTTCTTCTATTTTTCAATATTTATCTAATAACATATTAAGCTGAGAAAAATAATTCAGGCTATTAATTGATATTGATTTTCAAAAAGATGTGATTATTTTTTAAATTATTTGAAATTCAAAGGATATGTTCATAAGCTGTTCTTAATAAACTATTATTTAATAAGAAAGATATTAAAGGTATGACAAAAATAACTAAAGAGGAGGTAAACAAAGTTGCTCATTTAGCGAGATTAGAACTTAACGAGAATGAAATTAATAATCATGCAGAACAATTAGAAAAGATATTGGATTATATAAGACAACTTGAAAAAATTGATACAGATGATGTTCCCTGTACAACAAGAGCTATAGAGGTTGTTAATGTATTTAGAAAAGACGCAAAGAAAAATTCGGATTGTAATGAAGAAATTCTAGAATTGGGTCCATCTAGAGAAGATAAATATTTTAAAGTACCAAAAATTATTAATGAATGAAAAAGTTAGTTGCTTCCGATAAATGTTTTGTTGACTATCTTTAATAAAAATTTTTTTATTTTAAAGCCTGGATATAAATTTATGATTTTTCTTAATTTTCCCCTCTTTCGGCTATGACTCCTTACACCTATTAATAAATCATAAATAAAGTTAAAAATGTCATCTTTACTTTCAAATATACCAACCCTTTGAGGGGAACCTTTTTTATCCAATAATGGCTTAGTTTTTTCATAAGCTATTTTGTATTCAAACCAAGGAATCGAAGGCCATAGATGATGAATGAGATGGTAATTTTGTCCCATTATTAATAAATTCATAAATTTGCTTGGATAAACTCGAGAATTTATCCATTTATTTCTTGATCGAAATGGTCTATGGGGTAAATAATCAAAAAATATTCCTAAAGTGACTCCTACCATTAATGCTGGGCCAAACCATAAATTATAAATTAAATTCATAAAGTCAAATTTCAAACCTGCCAAAATAATGGTTATGAATATTGATCTTTCAATTCCCCATTGTAGTAATTCATATTTTCGCCAGAGTTTTCTTTGAAAGAAAAACACCTCATGATAAAAAAATCTTGGAGCAATTAGCCAAATTGGACCAAAAGTACTTACTATGTGATCTGGATCATTTTTGGGGTGATTTACGTGAATATGATGTTGTAAATGAACTCTCGTAAAAACTGGGAAGCTAAACCCTAATAGAATAGCTGAGCCATGGCCCATTGCTTGATTTATCCAAGGAACTGGATGAGCAGCTTTATGACAGGCATCATGGATAACAGTACCTTCAATATGTAAAGCTAAAAAAGCAGTGGCTACAAGTAAAGGTAAAGGCCAAACACCTCTATACCATTGCCATATGCTAAGAAAAGCAAGAAAATAACCGCCAAAAAATAAACCTAATGTAGGATTCCAAAAACTTGGCGGATCTACATAATTTTTAATCTCTTTATGCCAATTAAATGTTTTTGAAGAATTAGTATTTTTCGTTGTACTTTTACTGGTTAAGTTTGGAATCGTTTCTTTTTACTCTTAAAGTAATATAACTAATATTTTTAGATGATTGCATGCTCAAACATAAAAAGTTTCCTTTAAGAGATTTTTATTCTAATTTTAATGTGTCAAATTAATCATCTTAAGAAAAAAAATTTTTAAAATAAACCTCTTTCAATTATTATTTTATTTGAGCGGTCGTGGCGGAATTGGTAGACGCGCGAGTTTTAGGTACTCGTATCTTCGGGTGTGGGAGTTCAAGTCTCCCCGACCGCACTTAAGGAAATTCTGATAGATAGTTTGCTTATCTATATCAACTCTTATAATTTGATTACATAGTTGATTTAATGAATAGTTTGATATTATTTTTAGGAACTTTTTATATTTTAGTTGGGACCATTTTTCTAACTGTACCTATAATTTATCTTGAGCTTGGTAAACCAAAAGACTTAATAAAAGCTTTTTTAAATTTATTAATAGGTTTGATATTAATAATTAAAAATAAAATATTTGATGAATCATTTTTTGTAATTTTCCTTTTTTTAACAGTACTAGTTATTTTTTATCTAGTAGAGCTTTTTTTATCTAGATGGTACCAATTGACAGATAAAGAAAAGAAAAAACTAACTACCTTTTTAGAGTTTAAAAATAACTTTTTCAAAATATTAGAGTCTATTAATCTGATATTTAGTGATTTCACGAAACCTTCAAATTTTTTTAATTTAGGTAGCAATAATAAAAATACAACCCAAAAAAAGTGGGTAAGAAATGATAAAAATGATAATATAAAATACTGAAATCAAATAATTTGATTATTTGAAACATCCCCAAAAAACTACAGGTCAATTAAGAAAGAATATAATGAATTAGATTTATTTAAATAATTCTTTTGATCACCAATATTTCTTATTTCGTCGTATGAAATCTCAAAATAGCAAAGAACAAAAATCAGACTTTTCTTACAAAGCAACTTTAAATTTACTAAAAACTGACTTCTCCATGCGTGCTAATTCAGTTGTAAGAGAACCAGAGATTCAGAATTTTTGGGCTAACAATGATATTGATTTCCAATTAGGTTCAAGTAATTCGGGCGAAATATTTACATTACATGATGGACCTCCATATGCAAATGGAGCTCTTCATATGGGGCATGCCCTTAATAAAGTTTTAAAAGACATAATAAATAAGTATAAAACCTTAAGAGGATTTAGGGTTCATTTCGTTCCTGGTTGGGACTGTCATGGATTACCTATTGAATTAAAAGTTCTTCAGAATTTAAAATCTGATGAAAGAAAGAATCTTGACACTCTAAATTTAAGAAAAAAAGCAACAGATTATGCCCATATCCAAATTAATAATCAAAAGGAGGGTTTCAAAAGGTGGGGCATATGGGGAGATTGGAATAACCCTTACTTAACTCTTAAGAAAAGTTATGAATCTGCTCAGATTGGAGTATTTGGGAAAATGTTTTTAAATGGCTATATATATCGAGGTCTTAAACCTGTGCATTGGAGTCCAAGTTCAAGGACTGCACTTGCGGAAGCAGAATTAGAATACCCTGATGAACATTATTCAAAAAGTATTTACGTTTCATTAAAAATCACCAAAATACCTGAAGAAATTTTATTAAATATCATCCAAGAAAATATTAATATTAAAAAAGATTTTTTTCAAAATAATTCTTTCATAACTATTTGGACCACTACTCCTTGGACCATACCTGCAAATGAAGCAGTTGCAGTAAATCCAAAAATAAAGTACGTTTTTGCTATTGATGAAGAGAAGCGAATTTACCTTTTTGCTAAGGACTTATGTTCTGAAATAAGTAAGAAATTTAATAAAGATTTCGAGGTGCTTCTAGATGTTAAAGGCTCCAAATTGGAAAATATTGAATATCAACATCCCTCTAAGAATAAAAATTGCAGGATTGTAATTGGAGGAGATTATATTACTACAGAATCAGGGACTGGAATTGTTCATACTGCGCCTGGCCATGGGATAGATGATTTTAATGTGGGTCAAAAATATGATTTGCCAATAACATGTGTCGTTGATGAAAAAGGTAACTTAAATGAATATTCTGATCAATTCAAAGGATCAAATGTCCTGAAAGATGCAAATGATTTAATTATTGAACATTTAAAAGGAAATAATTTGCTTCTATTACAAGAAAATTATAAGCATAGATATCCGTATGATTGGAGAACCAAAAAACCAACTATTTTTAGGGCAACAGAACAATGGTTTGCATCTGTAAATGGCTTTAGATCATCTGCATTAAAGGCTATCGAAGATGTTGAATGGATGCCAGAGACTGGAAAGAAAAGAATTTATTCTATGGTTGTAGGTAGAGGAGATTGGTGTATTTCTAGACAAAGGTCATGGGGAGTCCCTATTCCAGTTTTTTATAAAAAAAATGGTAATGAGATTCTCCTTAACAAAGAGATAATTAATCATATTCAAGAACTTTTTAGTGAATATGGAGCAGATATTTGGTGGGATTGGGATGTTAAGAATCTTTTGCCAGAAAATTATGCAAAAGAATCGGATCTATGGAAAAAAGGAACAGATACAATGGATGTTTGGTTCGATTCAGGATCTAGCTGGGCCGCTGTATGCGAGCTGAGAAGTGAATTAAAGTATCCAGCAGATCTTTATTTAGAGGGTTCAGATCAACATCGCGGATGGTTTCAGTCTTCTTTGCTAACATCTGTTGCAGTCAATAATAAACCTCCATATAAGAAAGTTTTAACTCATGGTTTTGCACTTGATGAAAATGGAAGAAAAATGAGCAAATCTTTAGGAAATGTTGTTGATCCAAATATAATTATTAATGGAGGTAATAATAAAAAAACTGATCCTGCTTATGGTGCTGATGTTTTAAGACTATGGGTAAGCTCTGTAGATTATTCAGTAGATGTTCCAATTGGTTCAAATATACTCAAGCAACTTTCAGACGTTTATAGAAAAGTTCGTAATACTGCAAGATATCTTCTAGGTAATATTCATGATTATGATCCTAAAATTGATAGTTTTGAAATTGATCAACTGCCTCTCTTAGATCAATGGATGTTAGGCAGATTAGTTGAGGTTACAGATCAAATATCAAACGCTTATGAAAATTATGAATTTTCAAAATTTTTCCAAATTTTGCAAAGTTTTTGTGTTGTAGATCTATCAAATTTTTATTTGGATATTGCGAAGGATAGGTTATATGTAAGTTCTAAATCACAATTCAGGAGAAGATCTTGTCAGTTCGTCATGTCAAAAGTTGTTGAAAATTTAGCCGTACTTATTTCCCCAGTGCTTTGCCATATGGCTGAAGATATTTGGCAAAATATTCCATATTCAACTAAAGAAAAATCAGTCTTTCAAAGAGGATGGCCAATATTTTCGCAGTCATGGAAAAATCAAAAACTTAATGAGCACATTGCAAATTTAAGAAATTTGAGAGTTGAAATTAACAAGGCTATTGAAGGATGTAGGAACAAACAAATAATTGGAGCAGCTTTGGAAACTGAAGTGAATTATTTACCTGAAGATAAAGCTTTAAAAGATTCACTTACTTGGCTAAAAGAATTTGGCAATCAAGATGTAGATTTATTTAGGGATTGGCTTATAGTGTCAAACTTCCAAGTGGTATCCGATTTGAAGGAGAATTCTTTGATTATTGATAACAATGCACTTGGTAGAATTCAAATAAATAAAGCTCAAGGTCAAAAATGTGATAGATGTTGGCATTATCAAAAAGAAACTTTTAATGGAATCCAAAATACAAAATTATGTAAAAGATGTTCAAATATTATTAATTTTGAATTTGTTTAAATCCAGTTTTTTTGATTCAAAAAGAAAACTGAGTTTTGATTTTCTCTTATAAAATTTTCTTCTGTTTCTGTTAAAGGTGCTTTATAAAGTTTAAAGTTTGTAATTTTATAAGTAAGTGCTATTACTTTTTTTTCTGAATCTATTTCAATTGGATGTGTTGTTGAGCTACTGTAACCTCTGAAAATAATTATTTCTAATTCTTCTTTTTGATTTTCTTTTAGAAGGAAACCCTCTAGTTTAAGAATCCTATTAGGTATCTCTGAACTTATTTTTTCAAGACTATTTATTAAATCAATTTTTGCCATTTTCTGAGAAGCAGGAGTTTCTTCCATTTTTAGGTAATTTGATTATTGCCCATTGAATAAGGCCTAAAATATAGATTAATAATGAAAATAATCCTAAGAATTTTGATATCGTCTGGGTAAAGTTAGCTCCAAAGAAAAAATTAAATAAATTTTTTATAATATTATATAAATTTGAAGAAGGCTGAAGCCATATTGCACACGCATCCGAATTAATAAAGGAAAAGCAGTCGTAGTTTTGTAAACTCTGAATAAAGAAATTGAGAGATATAAAAGTTATCGTCCATCTCCATATTTTCGTCGTTGTGGTAAGGGAGTAAGAAAAATCATATTCTCTTAATTCATCATTAATGTCGTTCCAAAACCAAACTGAAACTGTCATTAATAATGTTGAAATATTTGTTATCACAAGAGCATAATTATACTTTCCTATTAAAAGGAGAAGGCTTATAAAAAATAAAAGGGATACTTTCCAATAAATTGATAGAAGTTTAATAACTGCTTTATTTCTTTTTTTAATTGACCAGAAGGATAGAGTAATAGGAATACCAAGAAGGAAAATTATTGAAATTTGAAATGATAGCCAAATAGAAAGTTGATTAAAAACGTTCAAAACTTTTTCTTTTTAAACACATAATAATTAAACATCAAACTGTTACTTTTGAACTTACTATTGTCATAGTTATGAATATTATGCATCCTTATATTATTGCCTAGGAATATATTGATAGTTGAATGAGACAGCATGTTAATCCCCTTAGTAGTAATTTCAATCAAATTCAGAGAATACCTTCTTTGAGCGAAATGTTTGGTGATTCTAAATCGAATCTTCATTTGGATATGGGTTGTGCTGCTGGTGAGTTTCTATTTGATTTAGCTTTAGTTAATACCAGTTGGAATTATTTAGGAATTGAAATCCGTGAGAAATTAGTCAAAAATGCTAAATTAAAAGTTATTGAAAGAGAAATTAAAAATCTATATTTTATATTTGGTAATGGTAATAATATTTTGAATGATGTCCAAAATAAATTTATTATCAAAAATCTAAAAAGTATTTCTTTTTATTTCCCTGATCCCTGGTTTAAAAAGAGGCATTATAAAAGGCGTATAATTCAGCCAGGATTTATTAATATGCTCTCAAATTCATTGCAAAAAGGGACCCTAATTTTTATAAAAACAGATGTAAAGGATTTATTCAATTATATGGATTGCACTATATCAAGTAGTTTACATTTTAAAAAAATAAATAAAAAAGATTTTAATTATTCCGAAAGTTTTAATCCAACTAAATTTAAAACTGATAGGGAAAAGTATGTGATTGTTAACCAACTTGATATTTATGAAAAAATTTATATAAAAATTTAATTCATTACTAATTTACTATTTTATCAATTTCTAAAAAGAGTTTGTTTGTTATTTCGTTTGATAAAGAATGAACTTTTTTATGATTTTTGGCCTCAACTAGAACTCTCATTACAGGTTCTGTACCGCTAGGCCTTATATAAACTCTACAATTGTCCGAATATATTTCCTGAAAGTTTTTTATAGATTCATCGATTAAGATTTTGTTTTTTGGATTTAATTTATTAATATTAAAATCTAATTTAATATTAGTTAGTTTTTGAGCAAAAGGTTCGAAACTACTTTTAAGCCAATCATTTAAATTAATATTTTTCTTTTTACAATATTTAGAAATTTGAAGTGCAGTCAATATCCCATCACCAGAAAAGTTATTAATTTTTGAAAGTATATGACCTGATTGCTCACCTCCTAAAATAGCTCTATTTTTCTTAATTGCGTCATGAACATATTTATCTCCTACATCAGTTCTATATAAAATTCCTCCAATTTTCTTCCAGGAATTTTCAAAACCTAAGTTTGCCATTTGCGTCGATATTAGTAAATTATTTGTGAGAATTTTTTGTTCCATAAGTTCTCTACCCCAAAGAAAAAGAATATGATCTCCATCCAGTACATTGCCTTTTGAATCGATTCCAATTACTCTATCGGCATCTCCATCGAAGCTGAATCCCATATCTGCAGGACTCTCTCTTAATGCTTTTTTTAATGGTTCGAGGTTAGTAGAACCACAATTCAAATTAATTTTCAAACCATTTTTAGAGTTATTGATAACTTTTACATCGGCACCAAGAGACTGAAAAATTTTTCTTGCGCAAGTTGTCGCTGATCCATAGCATGTGTCTAATATTATTCTCAACCCGCTTAAACTTTCTCCATCCATTGTTTGGATTAGGCTTTTAATATAAATATCCATAAGATCTTTATTAGCTTTTAGGGGAACCACTTTTGTAGGAATTGATATATTTTGTTTTGATTCTTCAATTATTTTTTGAATTTTATTTTCAGAATTTTTACTAATTTTTTGACCATTATGATCAAATATTTTTATGCCGTTATATTCTGGCGGATTATGACTTGCTGATATCATGATCCCACTACTCAGGTTCTCTTCTTTAATTAAAAAAGGTATAGCTGGGGTAGGGCAGATTCCAAGATTTATAAATTTTTTACCACTTTCATTTATACCTTGTGTTATGGCTTGAAGCAGAATATCTCCACTAATTCTTGTATCCCTTCCAATTAATATTGGATTTTTCTTTTCCAAAGTCGAACCTAGAGCATAACCTACTTTGTAGGCTAGAGAATAAGTTATCTCTTCATTAAATCTTCCTCTTATTCCATCAGTTCCAAAGATTGATTGCATAATTAAATTTCAGTAATCAAGGAAACTTTTGTTAGCTATTCAATCTTTATTTTATCAGTTGATTAAAAGCTTATAGATTTCAATTCTCTTTATTTGTTTAACTTATTTAAGATACATTTAGTTAGTAATACCTTCATAGTGCAATCTGAAAGTCAAGAGCCAATTTTAAAAACAATTTTAAAAGTAATGCTTATTTTGATTATATCTATTGTTATTATTTCAATGCTTTTGTTTAAAAATCTATTTTTTAAATCAACTTATCTGTTAAAAAGTTTTGGAGAATTATCTGTTGACCCTGAAATAGCTTTTACAAATAATAAACCTACATTTCTGGAATTTTATGCAGAGTGGTGTGAAGTTTGCAAAGAAATGGCTCCACAAGTTTCTTCTATCAAAGATGAATATGAAAAAGATATTAATTTTGTTTTTTTAAATGTTGATAATCAAAAATGGGGTAATTACATCCAGAAGTTTTCTGTCAACGGGATTCCTCAAGTTAATCTTTTTGATAAAGAAGGCAATCTAATATCTACTTTTATTGGTAAACAAGATGAAATAAAAATAAGAGAATCTATTAATAATTTGAAAAAAGAAGAGAATCCTTATGAGGAAATTATTAATACTGAATTTTCAATAATTCAAGAAAATAAAAAAAATGTGGCTAATCCTCGTAGTCATGGATAATTTTTACCATCCTAAAGATTTTGATACAATAGGAAAACCTTCTTTAAAAATAGCCTTGCAATTCTGAGCGATAGACTTGTGTTCTTGTTGGGTGCCGTGAGCTGATCTTAAATGAATGTAATGGATCCATGATCTACATGATCCAGACATATAGATTCTTGTTGGAGTAGCTAATGGTAAAATAAATCTCGCACATTCTTTAGCTACCCCTTCAGCGAGTAAATCTTCATATAATTCTGCTGCAGCCTGAAAATGTAAACCAATTTTTTCATTGAATCTTTTTTTTAACTCATCAGGGAGATCAGGAATTGAATTTTGCCTATTTTTGAAATCTTGACGCCTTAGTTCTGGTAAGGGAATATTACCCAATTGAGAACTATCTGCATATCTCTGTGAAAATTCCTGGAAAGTAAATGATCTATGTCTTAAAATTTGTGCAGCAATTCCTCTGTTGGTTTCTATTTGTAAAGTCATAAATGACTGTTCAAAAACGCTCCAGTGTTCATTTTTAATGCAATAACTCAATAATTTTGAGTAGTCCTCATTCTCCTGATTTTTTGGATTACTAACTCTTGCAATGTAAGCCATCGTTTTTTCTGCATTAGGAGTTAGCGAAATTAGTTCAACTTTACTCATTTTAGATTTTCGCTAGAGTGACTTTCTCTGGTTGGTTTTGATATTTACCTCTTCTATCTTCATAGGTTGTAGAGCATGGATCACCTTCAAAAAAGAGTAGTTGGCAAATACCCTCTTCTGCATAAATTCTGCAATCTGCACCAGAGCTATTACTAAACTCTAAAGTTAGATGACCTTCCCATCCTGCTTCCGCAGGAGTCGTATTAACAATAATTCCTAGTCGTGCGTAAGTGCTTTTGCCTATACAGATCACAGTTATATTTTCTGGTACTTTCATCTTTTCTAAAGCCACTCCTAAACCATAGGAGTGAGCAGGAAGAATAAAAAAGTCTCCATCATTGTCATTGTGAAGAACAGTTTTTTCTAAATTATTAGGATTAAAATTTTTGGGATTCATCACAGTACCAGGGATATGTCTAAAAATTAGGAATTCTTTTGATGAAAGTCTTAAATCATATCCATAGGATGAACATCCGTAACTCAAAACTGGCTTTTGTTTATTGTCAGGCTCAAGATGCCTCACTAAATTTGATTGAAAGGGCTGTATCATTCCTTCCGAGGCTTTTTGATTTATCCAGAGATCATTCTTTAACATTGTTTTATGAGCGAAGTTCAGTAATTTGGTTGGCCATTAATAATAGATCTTTAGGTATATCTGTACCAGTAAGGATTACATCTCCTGATATAAATCGGTTTTCAAGTGTTGAAATCAAATCATCTTTATCGATAATTTTCATGTCAATAGCTAAAAAAATTTCATCAAGTATCATTTGTTCATACTCTCCAGACTGTAGTTTTTTTTTGCAAAAATTCCATAATTCAAAGGTAGATTCATGAATAGATTTTTTTAAATTTTTATTATTTTCAATTTCTTCAGAATTGTATTGATCAAAGGAATGTGATGGTCTTACCCAGGTCAAATTACCGCATAGTTTTACTGCATTATCAATTCCTTGTTTGACTCCTCCTCGCATAAATTGTATTAAGAGCACTTTCCTGCCAAGAGCAGCATTTCTTAGAGAGTCTCTAATGATAGATGGATAACTTCCTCGGTAGGATGATTGAAAAATTTGAATTTGCCCATTTTGCGTAAATCTTTTTCCGTTAATTTTGTTAGCAGTATTTATATTTACAACATCAAGATTACTTTTGGAATATGAATGGGACGAACTAATTACCATTATTTAAATTCTTTCTACATGCAGTATAGTTAGAATCTATTGACACTGCATATAGTGTAATTTTACTTAAAAAAAGGGTTAAGCAAGTACAAACTGATTTTTAAAGAGTTATTGATAAACCAATAAGAATTTAAAATTGTTACTGTTGATACAAGAAATTTTAGAGTGTCTCCTTAAATTTTTTAATAGTAAAGATATTTATGATACCTGCTTCACGAGGATTCAACCGCTTTAGTTCGCAACAGTCAGGACAAAGTAAAATTAATTCTGTTGGAGAACGTTTTCCAATTAATAGAACTTTAATGGAAGTGATTAAAGGTCTAGATGGAGCAAGCACAGAAATGGTTGAGAGATCTAAAACAATATTTTTCCCCGGGGACCCTGCTGAAAGAGTTTATCTTATAAGAAGAGGTGCAGTAAGACTGTCAAGAGTTTATGAGTCAGGTGAAGAAATAACTGTTGCTCTTTTAAGAGAAAATAGTCTCTTTGGTGTTTTATCTCTTCTCACAGGCCATAGATCTGATCGCTTTTACCATGCCATAGCATTCACAAGAGTTGAAATGATAACAGCACCTGCAAATTCTGTTTTAAGAGCTATAGAGGAAGATGCATCAGTAGGACTACTTCTGTTACAGGGTCTTTCTAGTAGGATCTTGCAAACTGAAACAATGATAGAAACTCTTACACATAGAGATATGTCTTCTCGTTTAGTAAGTTTTTTAATGGTTCTTTGTAGAGACTTTGGAGTTGCAGGTGAAAAAGGTATCACAATAGATCTAAGGCTTTCACATCAGGCAATTGCTGAAGCTATTGGTTCGACAAGAGTAACCATTACAAGATTATTGGGAGATTTAAAGGATTCAGGGCTTCTTAATATTGAAAGAAAAAAGATCACAGTGTTCGATCCAATTGCTCTTGCAAAAAGATTTAATTGATTCATCATAAATTATGATGTATTGAATGTATACAAAAGTGTGGCTTGGATTTTAATTGTTTTTTTAATATTTTTAGGGGGACTTATTGCACCATTTGGGGATATTCTTGGAACAAAGATCGGAAAAGCAAGATTTAGTATCTTAAAATTAAGACCGAAAAAAACAGCAACTATTATAACTATAATTACCGGAGGGTTTATTAGTTCAATATCAATAGGGTTATTGATTTTAGTTAGTGAAGAATTTAGGCAAAGGCTTTTTGTAGATATTCCTTTGTTGCAAAAAACTTTAGATAAAAGTAAAAAGGCTTTAATCCCTTTACAGAAAGAACGAAAGCAACTTGAAAATAAAATTATTCAGAAAGAAAAGGAGTTAAATCAATTAAAAAGTAATATTAAAGAATTTAGGAGAGGCAATATTGTTATTAAAAGAGGGCAAACTTTATTTATTGCTGAGATTAATTCTAGCTCAAATATAAAATTAGACTTAACAAAAATCTATAATGAAGCTGATAAATTTGTTAGAAAAATTGTTATCCCAATTAACAAAGATGCAAAAAATATTCTTTTGTGGAGGCCTAGTGATATTGCAAAAATTGAGAAAATAGCTTCTAGAGGTGGCGAATGGATTTTATTAATAAAATCAGCAACAAATGTTTTAAAAGGGGATAACTATGTTTTTGTATCTCCTGATTTATTAGAGAATAAGTTTATAGTCAAAAAAGGAGATGTCATTACAAGTGCAATTTTGGGGGAAAGTGATTTAAATTTTAAAGCAATAAATTTAAAAATTAAATCATTGCTTAGAGAAACAAGGGATGAAATTAAGTCAAAAGGGTCACAAGTTGCTGAAATTAATACAAATGGAAATTTTGTAAAAAAAATTAGAGACTTTCTTCAAGAAAATCAAAATATAAATTTTATGTTAGAAGTAGTATCTTTGCGAGATAGCAAAACTGTAGAACCCATAATCGTTGAAATAAATATTGTAGAGATTGCATCTTAAATGGCTAGAGTAATAACTATTGATCCTGGAAAAAGTAAATGCGGATTAGTCCTAGCTGAAATTAGAGAGAAAAAAGTTTACCAAGCTATCATTCTGAAAAGTGAATTACTTGAAAATTATCTTAGAAATCTAATTACCGCTGAGGAAATAGAACAAATTATTATTGGCAATGGCACCACTAGTAGAGAAATTAGAGAAAAACTACATTTTTTTAAAAAAGAAATAATTATTTTTGAGGAAAAAAATACTACCTACAGGGCTAAAGCGAGATATTTCGAACTTTTTCCAATTAGTGGCCTGAAGTTTTTAATACCTAGAGAAATTTTTATTCTAAATAAAAACCTTGATGCCGTATCAGCTTTGATTATTTTAGAAGATTACTGCAAAATGAAGTTTACTTTGAATCAAAATATAGATTTTAAAACTTGGCTGAAATAGTGAATTTATATTCATACCCTGCTTCTAGTTCATAATCTTTTTTTAATAAAAATCTTAATAAGGCATCCTCAATTAATGCTCTTCCCAAAGGTGGATTTACTGTTAATAAACCTTTATGAAAAGACCATATAAAAGTCCACCTAAATTGACTAGCTTTCACAACCCCCTGAATTTGCTTTTTTGAGAAGGAATATTCCTTAACACTTACATTGGCAATCGTTTCAGGTTTTGAACGCATTAGTTAAGGTTAGTCTTTGTTAAAAGAGTTTAATTCATTAATTATATGATCTTCTTTTTTAGTATTTAGTTGTTCTAGGGATTCTATTATTCTCTTATACACTTTATCCAATATTAATTTTTCTTCTAGAGAAATATTTCCTAATACATGTGAAATGGTATTGAAATTATTTTTTCCTTTTATTAGAGGAGGTGACCCAATACCAATTCTTATTCTCTTAAAGTTTTGTGTCTGCAATTGTTCAATGATGCTTTTAAGCCCATTATGTCCACCTGAGCTTCCTTTTCTTCTAAATCTTATTTTTCCAAGGGGAAGATCTTTATCATCGACTATTATTAAAATTTGATCTAAGTTTATTTTGTACCAATCAACTATTGCTCGGACAGCATCACCACTATTATTCATAAACGTATTAGGTAAAAATAACCTGAAGATAGAATTATTGATTTGAAATTCTGTGAAGGAACTTTTAAGTTTATCTTTTAATAAAAAATTTGAATTATATTTTTTTGAGAGTTTTTCAAGCAGTAAAAAGCCTATATTGTGTCTACTGTTGAAATATTTTTTACCAGGATTCCCAAGTCCAATTAAATATATTTCTTTCATGGTGTATTTCTAAATCTCATTTTATTGAGAATTATGAATATATATAAACTATAACTAATTAATAAAAATAAAATTTTAAAAAAGTTATTTAGGAATAATTATGTGCACTAAATAACTTTTTTAGAAAATTGCGGAGATTAGTTACCGTTCCAATCTACTGAGAAACCTTGTAGTAGCAAGGATTGGTTATAAATTTGTAAAAGAATAACTAAAAAAACAAGTAGCAGTAGACCTATGACAGTCATAACAGGAACTGCTCCCCAACCAGGTACTACTTTTCCTTGACCTGAATTGCCAATTGCTTTTAGAAGACTGCCTAAGGCTGTTTTTTGACCCATTTGAATCACAAAATCGAATATTATTTCGCTATTGTATAAGAACTTATACATAAATTGTTTACAAACTTAGCAAAATTGATGCAAACTTTATCATCTGCTCCAGATCCTGCAGTTTCAATAGCAGTTACAATTCTGGCATTACTTCTAGCTTTAACCGGTTTTGGTCTTTGGACTGCATTTGGACCCAAAGCTGCAAAACTTACTGATCCTTGGGATGATCATGACGATTAATCTCCATTAAAGTATTTCAAAATTTTCCAAAAATACAAAAAGTAAACAATTAACCATAGTTTAATTATAAATTTAATAAGATATAAATCTGTCAGCACTCGTAATTCCATGCTTGCCTTAAAAATTTCTGTTTACACCATCGTCTTCTTCTTTGTTGGAATATTTCTTTTCGGATTTTTAGCAAGTGACCCCACAAGAACTCCTAATAGAAAAGACCTAGAAAGTCCTCAAGACTAATTTCTTTATTAAATTTTAAATTGATTTCTGGAATTTCAAAAAAAGTAATATTTATCTCTTTAATATTTATTAATTTCCTACAACCATCAAAATCTGCTGAATTTGCAAAAATTATTAAAAATAACAATAGTCAAGATATCAAATTAATTTGGTCAAGCATTCCTTATGGTGATAATTTATCAAATTCTTCAAAAATTTCTGATAATAATTCCTACGTAAATTTATTAGAGAAAAATCTTGATTTATTTTTAGTGGCTAAAGCTGAAAAGCAACAAGAATTAATAATCCAATCTGATAAACAGTCTGAAATAAATGATGTTATTTATGCAGAGGGAAATGTATCCGTTGCTAATAAAGGCAAATTGCTTAGAGCAGATACTTTAATTTACGACAAGTTAAATAAAAAAATTAGTGCCAAAGGAAATATATCTTTGGAATTAGCTGATCAATTCTTCAAAGCTGAACAACTAGAGTATAGTTTTATTAGTCAAAAAGGTTATCTATTAGATGTAAAGGGTAAAATTAACACCAATACATTAATGGATGACTTATCTTCAAATTTCAGCTTATCTGATTCTGAAAAGTTAAAAAGTTTAATTGATTTTAAAAAAAAGGAAGTTTTAAACACTCCTGGCAAAGTTGAAAATTGGTTATTTTTTACAGATAAAATATCAATAGATGGCCAAAAATGGGAAAGTAAGAAGGCTGTATTAAGTAATGACTTACTTGAATCGAAACAGGTTAAATTAGCAATAAATTCGTTAAAAGTTTTTTCTGAAGCAGATAAATTACGATTTAAGTCATCAATAAACTTTTTAATATTTGAAGAAAAAGTTTCAATTCCATTTTGGCTTGGAGATAGAACTTTAACAAAGTCAAAGTCTGGAGAATTCTTTACCTTTGAAAATAGGTGGAATTTAGGATATGAAAACTTAGATAAGGATGGGTATTTTATTGGTAGAAAATTTAATTCTATAGATATTTCTGATGATTTTGTTCTTGATTTAGAGCCGCAATTTTTAATTCAGAGGTCATTCAAAGGGTATACAAAAAGTTTTGTAAAGAAGGACGAATCAATCACTTCAGATAGGGTGAAGAGAAATTCAATTTTTGAAGATAATTTTGCTCTAAAATCACAGTTAAAAGGGAAAATAAAAAATTGGGATTTAGGAATAGAGAAGAATTTAAATTCTCTCGACTTTGATAAATTTTCAGATGCATTTAGATTTAAGACTGAATTGAGTAAAGAAATAGATTTATTAGATTCAAAATGGGAAAAAAGTTTTTATGGAATTTATAGAGAGAGGGTCTGGAATGGTTCATTGGGTGAAGCTGAAATTTATTCAGGTTATGGCTCAAAATTAAAAAAAGAAAATTCTTGGATTGTTGATGGCATTAAAAAGTCAGAATCTTTATCTTTAGGTTTGGCCAACATAACAGCAGAGGCTTTGAATACTAAAAAATTAGTAACTAACCTAAAAGGTAATTTGTTTTATTCTCTTGATCAGAAATTCCCAATTAGTACTTTAGTTCCTAAAAAGAAATCTGTTGATATTTCATATAATTACATTCCTGAACCAATAACCAAAGGACTAAGTCTTAACACAAGATTAGAATTATCATATGCTCTCTATGAAAATGGTGATCATCAAGAATATTTAGGTATAGGTGCTGGTCCTGAATATATACTGGGGAATTTTAAAAATAAAACTTTTGACTATACTCGTCTAAGTCTTTTCCCTTTTTATAAATTTAATAGTGGAGAAAGTGTTTTTAAATTTGACCAGAATTATGACAAATTTACTTTAAATATTGCTTTTGATCAGCAATTATATGGACCAGTTTTACTCAAAACCATTGGGACTTTAAATTTGTCAAGTGATTCAGACGATTATGGTGAATTTATCAATTCTAAGATCTCATTAAATTGGAAAAAAAGATCCTATGAATTTGGTATTTTTTATCAACCTCATAATCAAGCAGGAGGAATTTCTTTTAATCTCTTTGGATTTAAATAGCTAAATTAGTATTGAATTTTATATAAGGTAATTGGTTAAATTTATTTTCAATTAAATTTTCATTCTCCATTAGTGTTGAAGTCGCATCCCATTCTCCTGATAAAAACATTTTTCTTGTGCTTTCTTTAATCTCAATATTTAAAGTTAAATCTTTTGATTTTGCTAATGAATTTTCAAGATCAATTTCTAAGAATAAAAATTGATTATCGCAATAGTTTTGTATTTCTTCTAAAAAATTTTTAGGTAGCGTAAAACATGGGATTCCTATTGCAATACAGTTACTATAAAAAATATCAGCGAAACTCTCTCCTATAATTGCTTTTATGCCCCATCTCATAAGTGCTTGGGGGGCATGTTCTCTGCTGGAACCACATCCAAAATTGCTATTAACAACTAGTATTGTGGCATTTTTGTTTTCCTCTAGATCGAAAGGATGCCTTCCCTTTAAAGTTTTTCTATCGTCCTCAAAAACATATTTACCCAATGAATCAAAGTTAACACACTTCAAGAAACGCGCTGGAATTATTCGATCTGTATCAATGTCGTTACCAATCAAAGAGATACATTGCCCGTCTATTTGTGTAATTTTTCCAATTGGTGGGGTGAACTCGGATTTCATTAGTTTATAAATTCTCGAACGTCACTGACTTTGCCATTAATTGCAGCAGCAGCAACCATTGCTGGACTCATGAGTAGTGTTCTTCCGCTAGGAGATCCCTGCCTACCCTTGAAATTTCTATTACTAGAACTAGCACTAACTTGATTACCTATTAGCTTATCTGAATTCATTGCTAAACACATTGAGCAGCCTGGATCTCTCCATTGAAATCCAGAATCCTTAAATATCTGATCAAGACCTTCTTTTTTTGCTTCATTGGCAACTTTTTCTGAACCTGGAACTGCAAATGCTTTGACATTCTTGGATACTTTTTTCCCTTTTAATACTTTAGCTGCAACTCTTAAGTCACTGATTCTTCCATTTGTGCAACTACCTATGAAACAAACGTCTACTGGAGTATCTTTTATTAATTGTCCTGGCTTGAAACTCATATATTCATAAGCCTCTTTTGCAACTAATTTATCATTTGGGGACAAGTCATCCAAAAGAGGGATTTGTTGATTAATGCTTATACTTTGGCCGGGAGTAATCCCCCAGGTTACGGTTGGTTCTACTTTAGAAGCATCTAATGTAATTACATCATCGTAAATTGAATTTTCATCGCTTTTTAATGAATTCCACCATCTGAGCGCTTTATCCCAATACTCATTTTTTGGAGCACATGATTTATTCTTAATGTAACTAAAGGTCCTTTCATCAGGGTTAATGTAGCCGCATCTTGCACCTCCTTCAATAGACATATTGCATATCGTCATCCTTTCTTCCATTGATAAATCATGTATCGCAGGCCCTGCGAACTCATATGCAAAACCCGCCCCAGCCTTTACACCAAGTTTATTAATGATATGAAGGACTAAATCCTTAGCATAAACACCCTGAGATAATTTATTGTCACACCAAATCTGCCTTACCTTTAATTTATTCATGGCTAGGGTTTGGCTAGCAAGAACATCTCTTACTTGACTTGTACCTATCCCAAAAGCAATTGAACCAAAAGCTCCATGAGTTGAAGTATGAGAATCTCCGCAAGCGATTGTCATTCCTGGCTGAGTTAGGCCTAATTCCGGTGCTACTACATGAACTATTCCTTGATTACCACTACCAATATTAAAAAATCTTATTTTATGTTCTAAGCAATTCTTCTCAAGTGTTGCAATCATTTGCTCTGCAAGATTATCTTTGAAAGGCCTGCTCTGATTATCTGTTGGCACAATATGATCAACAGTAGCGATAGTTCTATCAGGGTATTTTACTTTTAATTTTTTGTCCTTTAAAGCACCAAATGCTTGAGGACTAGTCACTTCATGGATAAGATGAAGACCAATAAATATTTGATCAGATCCTCCAGGAAGACTTGAAACTTTATGTAAATCCCAAACTTTATCAAATAGGGTATTTTGACTCAATTTGTAAAAATAGTTACTTACTATTCGATAATAGGATTAATCGGAGGCTGTTCAAACACACATTTACACTTAGTCTTTGAATTTCTATTCGATTTCGAGTTGGGTTAAATAGTTTTTTTATATTAGTTATATGATTATTCGGTCCTGAAATTGAGATATGGACAAGTCCAATCGGTTTATCTTGACTACCTCCATTAGGACCAGCTATTCCACTAATTGCTATTGCCCAATCTGCTCCCAATATCTCTTTTGCATTAATTGCCATGGCCTCACAAACTTCTTGAGAAACAGCTCCATATTTTATAAGCTTTTCTTCAGAAATATTCAATAATGAATTTTTTAGCTCATTACTGTAGGAAACTATACTACCTTTAAAAACTTGAGATGAGCCTGATATTGATGTTAGTGATGAAGATAGCAGGCCTCCGGTGCAGGATTCAGCAAAAACAATAGTTTGGTTCCTCTCAGTTAATTTTTTTATTAAAATGCTAGAAAGAGTATCATTATCCTCTCCAAAAATAAATTTCGAAAAATCTTTTTTTAATTTTTCTTTTACAGGTTTAATTATATTTTTTGCTTCTAGATGATTCTTTGCTCGCGCTGTGATTCTTAGTTTAACCTCTCCTAAGTTTGCATATGGAGCAACAGTCGGGTTTTTAAGATTTAATAGATCATTAATTTTTTCTGCAATACTAGATTCTCCAATACCTGCAAATTTAAGAGTATTTGAATAAAAGGAATAATTATCTGAGAATTTGGTTTTAATGAAATCACACGCCGTCTCTTCCCACATAGTTTTCATTTCACTTGGTACTCCAGGGAAAGTAAGAATAGTAAATCCTTTTATTGGTTCCCATATCATTCCTGGGGCAGTGCCCCTAGGGTTATTAATTATTTGAGCATTTTTTGGGAATAGACATTGTTTCCTTAAGCTAGATGAATCGTCCTGGAGGTTTGAGTTTGTCAGTTTTTGTTTAATTTCATCCCATAAGTGCGGTCTTTCAAAAAGAGTTACATTAAAAGATTTGGCTATTGCTTCAGTAGTTAAGTCATCTGGGGTGGGTCCCAAGCCACCAGTTGTAATTAGAAGATTACTTCTTTTCGATATTTCTTGAATTACTTTTATAATTCGATCACAATTATCACCCACAGTTGATTGCCTAAAGTGATTTAAGCCTAATTGAGATAACTGTTCAGAAATCCATTGAGCATTTGTATTTATAATATTTCCTAAGAGTAGCTCTGTTCCAATAGAAAGAATTTCAACTCCCCTGGAGTTAGGACTCATTTAATTGATGCTTCAAGTTTGCCTTCATAAAGAGGAAAACGATTACATAAGGTTAATACTCTTTCTTTACATTGACTTTCAATTAGTGAATCGTCTGGGTTAAGTAATCTATCAGCAATAATTTCGCCAACTTCAGCAAAAGCATTTTCATTAAAGCCTCTAGTAGTTAAAGCAGCAGTTCCCAACCTTAGTCCGCTGGTTACAAAAGGTGATTCAGGGTCAAATGGAACGGTATTTTTATTTGCAGTGATATTCACTTCACTTACAAGTAAGTCAGCAATTTTACCAGTCATATTGATACTTCTTAAATCGAGTAAAACAATATGGTTATCAGTGCCTCCACTCACTATATTGATACCTCTATTTATTAAAGTTGAAGCTAGAACTTTTGCATTTTTTATTACTTGTTGGGAATAATTAACGAAATCTGGCTGCAAGGCTTCTCCAAATGCAACTGCTTTAGCGGCAATTATATGTTCGAGCGGCCCACCCTGAGTTCCAGGGAAAACAGATTTATCAAATTTCTTTCCAAATTCTGGATCTTTACATAAGATAAGCCCCCCTCTAGGCCCTCTTAATGTTTTATGAGTAGTTGTAGTTACCACATCACAAAAAGGTATTGGATTTGGGTGAAGTTTACTTGCTACAAGACCGGCAATATGTGCAATATCAGCCATTAAAAAAGCACCAACTTCATCTGCAATGTTTCTAAATGATTCAAAATCGATTGTTCTTGGATAAGCAGAATATCCGCATATGATCAATTTTGGTTTTGTTTCAATTGCTATCTCTCTTATTTCATCAAAATTTAATTCACTAGTTTCTTTATTTACACCATAGTGAACTGCATTGAACCACTTACCACTCATATTTACTGGAGACCCATGAGTTAGATGTCCACCATGAGATAAATCCATCCCCATGATTGTGTCGCCAGGTTTAAGTAAACTTAGGAAAACAGCAGCATTTGCTTGAGCTCCACTATGGGGTTGAACATTAGCCCAATTTGCATTAAATAATTTTTTCGCTCTCTGAATAGCTAATTCTTCGATTTCATCAACAAATTCACATCCCCCGTAATATCTTTTTTGAGGTAATCCCTCGGCATATTTATTTGTAAGGACGGAACCTTGAGCCTGCATAACTGCGATTGATGCGAAATTTTCGCTTGCGATTAACTCAAGATGAGTTTCCTGCCTATTTTTTTCAGAATTGATAAAATTTGATATTACTGGATCACTTTCTTTAAGATTTTGAAGGATATTCATTGAATTTGATAAGTAATACCCATAATATAGACGATATTTTTTAGAAAAATATAAAAAGAATATTTCAGAATTTTAAACGCGCCTGGAGAGATTCGAACTCCCGACACCCTGATCCGTAGTCAGGTGCTCTAATCCACTGAGCTACAGGCGCATAATTATGTAATATCTCTGTTTCAGGGTCTCTTAGTCAACTAGATTTCGGGTAAAATGTCTATTATTAACAATCTAATTATTAATATGCCTATAAAGTGGTACGGAAATGGTGATTTAGAAGATCCTATCTATAAACATTTTTCTCGAATAGTAAATTTTGTTATTCACTGCATGATATTTACGGCGATTGTAAGTGGCACGTGGCTTTTAAAAGAAATTAAATATGAAATCGGTTATTTTAATAATTTTGCAATTGTCTGGTCAGTTCTTTTGGCCTCCCATTTACTTTTCGTAATTATAAAAAAACCTAAAGATACTTCAAAACAATCAACTTAAATCAATCTATATTTATGGACTCTCAGATACGTATAAGTGATCTAGAAAATGTTATTTCCGAAAAGGTTTTTATTAAAATAGAAAAGTGGAATTTGTATCTTGGAGACGCAGGCCTAGCTAGGCATCTCGCTATCGAATGTATAAGCAATAAAGATAAAGGCCCATTAGAGGCTGCAAAATTAAGTTTGAAAGCAATAAATGTAAAAGTAGGGGATGGTCTTAATAGTATTCCACTAATTAATTTAATCACAAACTCACAAATTTTAGAATTAGAGGAGATTTTGGAAAGTTTTTTTTAAAAACTAAATCTCTTTTTTTGAAACTTTAAATTTATTTACTTTCAAGCATTTTGTAAGTAAAAAATAAATCACAAAAAAAGTTAGAGTTCCAAATATTAATAATAAAAATTCCTCGAGATTTGAATTGAAGTTATTCGTAGTTTGGAGAATAGTAAAACAAAGTGTGCTGTCTATAAATGCTGCTAATAACATTAGGCTAATTTTCCTAATTAATTCCAAGTTAGGCAAAATGATATTTTCATTGCGCAGATTCAAAGAAAGAAAAATACAAACTATAAAGTTGACTATTACTGAAGATAAAATTATTCCCACGACTCCGAAATTATAAGGAGAAAGATTCCCAAAATTCTTAATTGGGGCACCAATTAAAAACCAATCAAAAAAAATATTAAATATTATCCCTGCAAATGAAGACTTAAAAGGGAAGTTTGTTTTTTCTATTGAATAGTAAGTTCTTACTAATAAATCTCTATAAACATAAAAAGGTATGCCAACTGCATAAGCAATTAATATATTCTTTACTTTTAAAGTTGCTGAATAATCAAAAGATCCTCTTTGAAAAACTAATTGTACGATTTGATTATTGAATGTTATGAAAAATCCGGTTAAAAAAATAGCTGTCAAGAAACAGTACTCTATCCCAGATATCAATTTTTTTTGTAGACCTCTTTCGTCTTTTTCACTTCTCAATTTAGAGAATTTTGGAAGTAATGGCAGAATCAATGAGTTAGATAATATTCCTAAGGGGGCTTGTATAAGAAAGTTTCCGTAAGCTAGTCCAGATGCTGCGCCTTGAAAACTTGAAACGAAAAACATATCGATAAAAACATTAATTTGACTTAGTCCTGATGAAATAGATGCTGGTATTATTAGTTTGAAAATCCTCTTCTCTTCATTTTTAAATAAATTAAAGGTTGACTCTAATCTCAAGAGACCAATTTTATTTATTTCCCAAATTTGAACAACAAACTGAATTAAAGTTCCTGTCAAAGTTGCAAATGCCAGTAATCCCGAGTAAGTAAAGAAATGAGAAGATGTATTTTCTTGGTTAAAAATCCAACTAATTAAAATAAAAAAAATAATAGTTACGCTTGTTATCGCTGGACTTATACTTGATAAAAAGAATTTTCTTTGTGAATTTAAGGCGCCAAAGCTTAAACCTATAAAGCCGGATAAAGGGATACAAGGTGTCAGTATTTGTAATTGGTAAGTGGCAATAGATTTACCTTCGTCACTTAAATTCGGGGCTAATAAATCAATTAATAAACTGGAATTTGAGTAAATTAATATGGCTAAAATCAATAATAATATTGAAAGTTTTATGCTTACTTGAGTTAAAACTATCCCTCCATTTTTTTTGTTAAGCGGAGTTAAAACTGCAACGACTGAGTTATGTAATGGACCATTAATCCCTCCAATGATTATGAGCAAAAAACCAGGAATTATATATGCATAATTAAACGCGTCGTATGTTACACCAACCCCAAAAGCAGCAGCTATAAATATTTGTCTTATACATCCAGCTAATTTACTTAGACTAGTACCAAACGAAATTGAAAAAACATTATTTTTTAAAAATGAATGCATTTGGATTTGTCTAAATTTTTCAAGAAGTTTAAGTTTCAATTATATTTGATTTTTAACTAACGACATATTTATGAATGATCGGATAATTGATTTTGATCCATTAATTGAAGGTATTTTAATTAAGAGGTATAAAAGGTTTCTTGCAGATATTAAATTAGAAAGTGGAGAGAAAGTAACTGCCCATTGTGCCAACACTGGCCCAATGAAGGGACTATTGAGTGAGGGAGCAAAAGTAAGAATCAGTGTTTCATCTTCTCCAAAAAGAAAATTACCTTTTACTTGGGAACAGATATGTGTTTTTAATGCAAAAAATGAGGAGGTTTGGGTGGGTATTAATACTTTATTCGCAAACAAGTTAATCAAAAAGGTTATTGAGAAAAATCTGCTAAAAGATGTAATAGGTGAAATAGAGACAATTAAATCCGAAGTTCCTTATGGAAAAGATAAAAAAAGCAGAATTGACTTTTTTTTAACCCCAAAATCTTCAAATCCTGATAAACGTAACATTTACATAGAGGTTAAAAATACGACTTGGATTAAAGAAAATGTAGCTCTATTCCCAGATACAGTCACGAAAAGAGGCCAAAAACATCTCATGGAATTAAAGGAATTAATTCCTGAAAGTAAAAGTGTTTTAGTACTTTGTATGACGAGAAAAGACGCTTGTTTTTTTGCCCCTGGAGATGATGCAGATCCCTTATACGGCAGTCTTTTTAGAGAATCTCTTAGTGCAGGAATGATAACTATCCCATGTTCCTTTGAATTTCATAAAGACCATGTATCATGGAATGGAATTAAACCTTTAAAATAGCCAAAAAACTTGATATTTTGAAATCCAAAAAAAATAATTTTTAAATTTAACAAACAATTTTTTAAGGTGCAACTATAAAAATGGTATAAACAACTACTAGACACGGATAAGTTTTTTGAATAAATTTAAATTTGAAAGGAAACAGCACAAACTGTTTTTTTGCAGATCTAATTTTTTTTTATGACCACTGCTTTGCAAACGCCTCAAAGGCGCTCTAGGTCCAAACTACAAGATGCAAGTCTTGTTAATGGACCTATGCTCCTTTTGAGGAGTATTCGAGGATTTAGTTCAAACCGCTCTATGTTGTGGC
Organism: uncultured Prochlorococcus sp.; assembly: GCA_902606505.1. Classification (GTDB taxonomy): domain Bacteria; phylum Cyanobacteriota; class Cyanobacteriia; order PCC-6307; family Cyanobiaceae; genus Prochlorococcus_A. The sequence continues at coordinate 9,132 of CACLGU010000011.1, read as the reverse complement.
TTGCAACTGTTCCCCTAGCTTTGTTTGGTTTAGGTATTTTTAATCTTTCAGCTCACGCAGCTGATTTACCTGAGTTGAATGCAGCTTTTCTTGCTAACAATCTATGGCTTTTGATCGCTACTATTTTAGTGATCTTCATGAACGCCGGTTTCGCTATGGTTGAGGCAGGTATGTGCCGTTCTAAGAACGCTGTTAACATTCTTGCTAAAAACCTCTTTGTATTTGCTCTAGCTGTAACTTCTTATTGGTTTATCGGCTATTCATTAATGTACGGAGGAAGTGTTGCTGACGGCTGGCTTTATTTTGGCGGCTTATTTTTTGATCCAACAGTTACTGCAGATATGGTAACTGATGCTGGATTAGTCCCAACTGTTGATTTCTTGTTCCAGTCTGCTTTTGCAGGAACTGCAGCAACTATCGTTTCCGGTCTTGTTGCTGAAAGAGTTAAATTTGGAGAATTTGTTGTTTTTGCTGTTGTATTAACTGCATTTATATATCCAATTGCTGGTAGCTGGAAATGGAATGGTGGTTGGCTCGATTCATTAGGTTTTGTTGATTTTGCTGGTTCTTCAATTGTTCACTCAGTTGGAGCATGGGCTGGTCTCGTAGGAGCTATGCTTCTTGGACCAAGAATTGGCAAATACTCTGATGGGAAACCACAGGCTATGCCAGGACACAATATGGCTATAGCTACTTTAGGTGCATTAGTCCTATGGATAGGTTGGTACGGATTTAACCCCGGTTCTCAACTTGCTATGGATCAATGGGTTCCATATGTTGCTGTAACAACTACTTTGGCAGCAGCAGCTGGAGCTATTGGTGCAACTATTGTTTCAACATTAACTTCTGGTAAGCCTGATCTTACAATGATAATTAACGGAATCCTTGCTGGTTTGGTTAGTATCACTGCTGGTTGTGGTGATATGACTCTTGCTGGAGCCTGGTTCGCAGGACTAGTGGGCGGAATAATCGTTGTATTTTCTGTTGCAGCACTTGATGCCGCTGAGATCGATGACCCTGTAGGTGCATTCTCTGTTCACGGAGTTTGTGGTGTATGGGGTACTGTAGTTATTGGTCTTTGGGGTACAGCTGTACAAGGTGATGGAGCAGGTATGGGATTGTTCAATGGCGGAGGTATTACCCTTCTTCTAGTTCAAGCTCTTGGTGCCGCAGCTTATGCTATTTGGACACTAGTTACTTGCTGGATTGCCTGGTCTGTAATCGGAGGATTATTCGGTGGAATCCGAGTATCTGAAGAGGAAGAGACTCAAGGCTTGGATATAGGAGAGCATGGAATGGAAGCATATCCAGACTTTGCATCTGCTAAATAATCTAACTGAAAATTGATTTAAGAAACCTGACTTATGTCAGGTTTCTTTTTTTTACGAAAAATTATTTAAAACGTTGTAATATATAAAGATGGACACTCAAGCTTTTAGAAGATCTCTTCATCATTCTGATAGATACAATAGAAGGGGTTTCGATTCTCCAACAAAAAGAGCTCAAGCGCTAGAAGAAGCTTACCAAAGTGATTTGATAAGTTCTATTAGGGATAATGATTTTACTTACACCAAAGGCAGACTAAAAATAAAGTTGGCCAAAGCTTTCGGTTTCTGTTGGGGAGTTGAAAGAGCTGTTGCAATGGCTTATGAAACTAGAAGACATTACCCAAATGAGAATATTTGGATAACAAATGAAATAATTCATAATCCCTCGGTGAATGATCATTTAAGAAAAATGAATGTAAAATTCATCTCAGCTAAAAATGGAATCAAAGATTTTTCTTTAGTTTCTAATGGGGATGTTGTTATACTCCCTGCTTTCGGAGCTACTGTTCAAGAGATGAAACTCTTGCATGAGAAAGGTTGTCATATCATTGATACAACTTGTCCATGGGTTTCAAAGGTTTGGCATACAGTTGAGAAACATAAAAAACATGTTTTCACATCTATTATTCATGGAAAATTTAAACATGAAGAGACTCTAGCTACAAGTTCATTCGCAGGTAAATATTTAGTTGTACTTGATCTAGAAGAAGCGAACTACGTTTCTGAATATATTCTGGGGAGAGGTAATAGAAATGAGTTTATGAACAAATTTGCTAAAGCTTGTTCTAATGGATTTGATCCTGATAAAGATTTAGATAGAGTGGGAGTTGCAAATCAGACAACTATGCTTAAGAGCGAGACTGAGGAAATTGGAAAGGTTTTTGAAAGGACGATGTTAAAGAAATTTGGACCAGAAAACTTAAATAGTCACTTTTTAGCTTTTAATACTATTTGTGATGCAACTGAAGAAAGGCAAGATGCAATGTTCTCTTTGGTTGATGAAGACCTTGATATTTTAGTAGTTATTGGAGGCTTCAATTCTTCTAATACTACTCATCTACAAGAAATAGCAATTAATAAAAATATTTCTTCTTTTCACATTGATACGCCAGAGAGGATATCAGTTAAAGAAAACTCAATATTTCATAAACCACTTGGATCAGAATTAGAACTGAAAAATAATTTTCTACCTAGTGGAAAAATTAATGTGGGAATTACCTCAGGTGCATCCACTCCTGATAAGGTAGTCGCAGATGTTATTGAAAAGTTAATTGATATTGCTTCCTGAATTAGTTATTCATTTATAAATTTGCTTAGTTTTTTAAATTTATAAGTCAGATAATTCCAAAAGATCTACTTTATTAACTAGAATAATGAAAAATTAATGAAGTATGGAAGACAAAGCACAAACTAATCAGGTTCAAACTGCAAGTATGAATAGAACTAAAGCGCCCCAAAAAGTTGAAGTTGTAGTTGCCAATTCATCTTCAGGGTCAGAAGTAAATATCCTTGGAGAACTATCGATTTTTGTTTTAAGAATAGGTTTTTGCGCTTTGATGATTCATCATGGCCTAGAAAAACTTCAGGATCCGCAGGGTTTTGCCGAGTTTGTAGTTGGTAAGTATTTCCCATTTTTGCCTGGTGATCCTGTTATTTGGACTTTTGGAGCAGCAATTACTCAGCTGGTATGCCCAGTTGGATTGGCTTTAGGGATTTTTGCGAGGCTTTCTTCTCTTGGTCTATTTTCCACCATGGCATTTGCAGTTTATTTTCATCTACTTGATACTGGACTAGAAGGTTTTCCTCTGGCAGTGGTTGAAGGTCATAATTATGCTTTCGAATTGTCTTTTATATATGGAGCTATTTCTCTCTACTTTCTATGTGCAGGTCCAGGCAGGCTATCTTTATTCAGAAAAACTAACAAGATTACATATTATCCAAAATCAACATAATTTAATGTAAAAAGTGCCTTTTTTGCGTAAATATCATAGAAATTCCTTTTAAATTACACATATCAATACTTTCTTGATCTCTTAGACTTCCTCCAGGTTGAATAATAGCTTTTATTCCATATTCATTTGCTAGTTCTACAGTATCTGCAAATGGGAAAAACCCATCGCTGGCCATAACAGCATCAGAACATAACCTTCCAGCTGCTTTTAATGCAATTTTTGCTGCTCCAACTCTATTCATTTGTCCAGCTCCAATTCCAATAGTTTTTTGGTCTTTTGCAATAACAATGGCATTAGATTTCACGTGTTTACAAATTTTCCATGCAAAATTTAGATCTAAGTTAATTTGATTACTCGGATTTTTATTAGTTACAGAAATCCAATTTTCAGTTTTTTCTTCACTATCGTCAGTATCTTGAACTAGTAATCCTCCCATTATTGATTTAGTAGAATTTTGATTCTTTTTTGGAAGTTGATCTTTTGAAAACTTTAAAACTCTTAAATTCTTTTTAACTTTTAAAATTTCTAAAGCTTCCTCATCAAAAGATGGAGCGACGACACACTCTAAGAAAATATCTTTGAGGTGAATTGCGGTCTCACTATTAACATTTGAATTAAAAGCAACTATTCCTCCAAATGCACTAACAGAGTCGCATTCCAAAGCATTCAAAAATGCTTTAGAAGCTGAATTACTTATTGAGGCACCACAAGGATTATTGTGTTTTAAAATGACACAGGCAAATATGTCGTTTGCAAGTTCATCTTTTTCTGTGTAGCCAAATTCTAAAACTGTTGAAAGTGCCGACTCTAGATCTAATAGATTGTTATAACTTAAGTCTTTTCCTTGTAATTGTTCTGCTGAGTTCCATCCAATGTTACTTAAACCATACCAGAAAGCTTTTTGATGTGGATTCTCCCCATATCTTAAGGTTTTGATTAGTGGATAAGATTCAATATATTTGGAAGATTGTAAACCTCTTTCTTTTCTTATCCAATTAGATATTGCGGTGTCGTAGTCTGCTGTATGTTGAAAAGCTTCAAGGGCTAATTTTGCTTTATATGAGTCCTTTAATTCACCTTTTTTACTTTCTTCAAGAAAATTTTGATACTGACTAGGATCCACTAAAACGGAAACATCTTTATGATTTTTAGCAGCAGAACGAATCATTGATGGCCCTCCGATATCGATATTTTCAATAGCATCTTCCCATTTCGCTCCCTGATCAACAGTTTTTTTAAAAGGATATAAATTGACAACTACTAAGTCAATTAACTCGAGATTGTTAGCTTCTATATCTTTTTTATGTTTCTCGTCAGATCTTTTAGCTAATATTCCCCCGTGTATTTTTGGATGTAAAGTTTTAACTCTTCCTTCAAGAATTTCTGGAGAATTAGTAAAATCTGCAACTTTTATAACTGGAATATTTGCCTCTATTAGATGTTTGGCAGTACCTCCACTTGATAAAATTTTATAATTAAATTGCTCTACCAATTCCTTACAAAATGGGATTATATTTTTTTTATCAGAGACACTTACTAAAGCTAATGGAGACATTATGGGAAAGTTTACTTACTTAAGAATATAAACATGAAATATGCTATCAATCATGAATTTGTCTCGATTAGCTCTCAAACTGCAACTCATAGAATTATTTTGATGCATGGTTGGGGAGCTGATTCAGATGACCTTTTAACATTTGGAAAGGAGATGAATGAAAAAATAAATCTTGATTTTGAGGTAATTTCTTTGAGGGCTCCTGGATTACATCCAAGTGGTCAGGGAAGACAGTGGTATGGATTATATCCACATGACTGGTATGGAGCTGAGCTGGAAGTAAATAAACTTTTAGTTACATTAAAAAAATTTGATACTGATCAGATTCCACTAAGAAAAACAATTTTGTTGGGGTTTTCTCAGGGCGCGGCAATGGCAATTGATGCGGGATTTAAGTTAAATTTTGGATTAATTGTTGCTTGTAGTGGTTATCCTCATCCCAACTGGGACCCTATAGAAAAATTCTCGCCATTGATTATTAGTCATGGTTTATTCGATGACGTGGTTCCTATAGATGCTTCTAGGACTATTTATGAAAAGGTAAAGAGTAAGTCTTCTAAATTTTGTGAATTTTTAGAATTCGATGGATTTCATCAAATTGATTCAAATTTAATTAATTTTATAAGTTCAAATATAAGTAATATTTTTTAAACAAAAGCATATTCATATTCTTCAATCTCTTCCCAATCATCGGCAGTAAGTTCAAGACCTTCAAATATTTTTTCTTCACCAATTCCTTCAACTACAACTTTTAATGATGGAAATAGAAAGTGATTTTCTTCAGCATATTGGGCGCTAAATAACCCTTTTTCACCCCAAAAAAATCTATCAGTGGTGTGTTCATTTCTTCTGACATTGAAAACTGAAGGAGCAGAGAGACCATTTTCAGCTATGAATCTTCTTGCTGCTGTAACTGGTTTATGTTTGCCAGTTTCGATATGATAAATAGGTACATGTGCCATTACTCTTTGGCCAGCCAATCTTCTTCTGCTGATTCTTTTTCTTTTTTTTGACATTGATTGGTACTCCTGAAATTATTAATGAGATTAGTCTTATTTATTTTTACTAATCTTATATATGTGATTTTAAATTCACTTCAAATTACATAGAGGACCCATCAACCCCTGATGTAGCTTAAAATATGATTAAATATTCATATTTAAGGCTGGCTAAAGTCAGACCTCTTTATATATCTTAATACTTTTTTCATATTTTACAAGCCCTTTTTCAAGTTTTTTTTAAAAAAAATTTCCCAAACTTCATTAATTATGAATCTTTCAAAAAAATTTGAAGAACTAATCATAAAACAGCTAGAGAGTTTTGGTTGCTCAATGGGCGTGACTAATTTAGTTATTTATCTTGCTTCAGCTAAGCAAGGAACTAAAGCATCTTTTGAAATGATTGGTCAATGGCCACAAATTGATAGGCTACTTACATCAATAGAAGATGATCCTTCACTAAAAGTTTCATCGCCTAAGAGAAGATGGTACCCGCTTCAAGAAAACGATATTCTACTTGGTGTCCTTAGGGTAGAAACTGATTTGAAAGGGGGGAATTGGCCAGTATCTCTTGATTCTAGATTAAAAGCGCTTTCAATATCTTTAGCTAAATGCGTCTCTATCGAATTAGAACGTCAAAATAAAAATGAAGAAATCAATTATTTAAAAAATCAGGTCAATGTCATAATCCATCAATTAAGGAATCCATTAGCCGCTATTAGGACATATGCAAAATTACTAATAAAAAGACTAGGTTCAGATGATGATTCTATTGAAATAGTCGAACGCATGATAATAGAGCAAAAACAAATTAATCAATATATGGATTCTTTTGCGCAATTAAATGCACCTATTCAACTTCCTCTGGAGATTGGAGAGGAAAGATTATTGTTACCACCAAATTTAGATAATAAAAAGGTAATAACTGTTCAGAGTTTATTGAGGCCAATATTAGAAAGGGGTAAAGCAAATGCGGACTTAGAGAATAGAGATTGGACTGAACCTTCTCTTTGGCCAGATTGGACTATTTCGCCACTAAAGGCAAAATATGCTGTAATTGCTGAAATTGTGGCAAATCTATTAGAGAATGCGTTTAAATATGCCCAACAAGATGCTGAAATTGGAATCACAATCACGAGTAATGGACTTTGTATATTTGATGATGGTAAAAAAATAACCAAGAATGAAAACGAGAAAATTTTTGAAAAAGGATTTAGAGGATCTGCCGCTAAAAAGAAGGACGGCACTGGTGTGGGACTTTTTTTGGCGAGGAAATTAGCAAAACAAATTGGAGGAGAATTGAGATTGCTGGAAAATGGCTCGATTAAAAATACTGAGAAATTAAAAAGTCTTAAGAAGAAAAATATTTTCTATTTAGAACTACCTATAAAAGAATTGCATGCATAAACAACATTGCAGTTTCAACTAGCACAATACTTGCACCGCAGGCATCTCCATTGAAGCCTCCAATTTTATTACCCAGTATTTTGGGGATAGAATAGCTTAGAAAAATACCAATCAAAATAAGAATTAAAAATTTAATTAATATTGCTTGGGATGTAATTGAAGCTAATTGGTATGGAATGAAAATTAAAAGAAAAAAAATGGAGATCAAAGATTCTTTTTTAAATCCATTCCAAAACTTTTTATGACTAATAGATTTTTTCTTATAACTTATATATTTAAACTTTTCTATAAAAAATAAATTTGAAAATCTTCCCCAAAATAAGCATATAGGTAAGACAGAAATTATTAGGTTTTGAATTTTCAGTATGCAAGCAATTTGAATTAAAGTTATAAAAACTAAAGCTTGAACGCCAAAAGAGCCAACTTTACTGTCTTTCATAGCTTTTAAAAGTTTCTTTTTACCTGCAAAAATACCATCGAAAGTATCCATTAAACCATCAATGTGTAGACCACCAGTGATGAAATATCCTGAAGCTAAACAAATTAATGCAGATGCAGAAATTGACCAAGAGTTTGATATAAAAAAAAGAAAGATATAACTCTGTATTATTCCAATCAAAAATCCTAAAGGCGGGGCAAATTGTGCAATATTTTTAAATTCGGGTTTAATTAAAGGTATCTTTGGAAATGTCGTATAGAAAATCCAAGATCCTGCCAAATTTTTTATTAAATATTTTTTGATGAGATAAAAATAGATTCAATAATAAATAATAGGGTAGATTAATAAAAAAGGATCAAAAAATTTTATAAATTATCGTGTTTGAATTTAAAATTACATCGAATTGCAGTAACACAGCGGCAAGAACTGGTATATTTCACACACCAAATGGTCAGGTAAACACACCAAAATTTATGCCTGTGGGTACATTGGCTACGGTTAAAGGAATTTCATCTAAGCAGTTAACCTCTACAGGATCAGAAATGATTCTCTCAAATACCTTTCATCTTCATTTACAACCTGGAGAAAAACTAGTTAAAGAATCTGGCGGAATACATAAGTTCATGAATTGGCCTAAGCCTATTCTTACTGATTCTGGAGGATATCAAGTTTTTAGTTTGGCCAAATTAAATAATATTTCTGATAAAGGAGTGGAATTTAAAAATCCAAGGGATGGCAGTCATGTATTTTTATCACCTGAAAAAGTAATACAGATTCAAATGGATCTTGGATCGGATGTTGCGATGGCTTTTGATCATTGTCCTCCGCATACAGCTAATGAAAATGATATTGAGGAATCCCTACAAAGAACTCATTCATGGTTGCAAAAATGTGTTGAGACTCATCAGAAATCCAATCAAGCATTATTTGGCATAGTTCAAGGTGGAAAGTATCCGAGATTGAGAGAATATAGCGCAAAATATACAAGTTCATTTGATCTGCCTGGAATAGCAGTCGGAGGTGTAAGTGTTGGCGAGGCAGTAGAAGAAATACATAGTGTTATTAATTACGTCCCGAAATTCTTACCAAAAAATAAACCAAGATATTTAATGGGAATTGGCTCTTTAAAAGAAATTTCTTTAGCTGTTGCTAATGGATTCGATATATTTGACTGTGTTTTGCCTACAAGATTAGGAAGACATGGGACTGCATTTTTTAATGATGAAAGATTGAATTTGCGAAATGCTCGATTTAAAAATGACTTTTCTCCGATTGACAAAACTTGTGAATGTGAAACATGTAAATCCTATTCTCGAGCATATTTGCATCATCTAATTAGAAATGACGAAATATTAGGTCTAACACTCATAAGTTTGCATAATATTTCTCACTTAATAAGATTTACTAATGCAATTTCTACTGCAATTAGAGATAATTGTTTTACAAATGATTT
>CACLGU010000010.1 GCA_902606505.1 uncultured Prochlorococcus sp. | reverse complement strand
GACTTTAATGTTACATTTATGTGTCATTAATATCTAGGTCTTAATTTTAATTGAATTACAAATTACCTTTAAAGTCTTATTTCTCTAAGTCAGATGGAGTTTGAAAATTTTTTTAATAGAAATATATTTTCAACGTTAATTTTTTAAAATAATTTTTAATAACTAGAAATTACTATTTTTGTTTAATATCTGGAAGGTAGAATTTATTGCCTAATGTATAACCAATTGACATAAGTACGAACCCAACAAGTTGTGGTAAATGAGAATTTGCTAAAGAGATTTTGTCAATCATTTCTCAACCTATAAAACAACATATTAATAAAAAAAATTTAATTTTGTAAATTTAATTTTTTTTTGATTCTTTAATTTCCCCAGATTTTTTTAGTGAGTTAACAAGTCTTTCATTTTCTGTTTTTAAATTTTCTAATGCTGATTTTGTAAATTGTTCTTTAGCCTCAAATTTTGCTGAACTTATAACTTTTTTATTAGGAAGTTTTTTCTTCGGTTCTGGCTTCATATTAAACAGCTTTTTAAAAATTTTATAAGCTATTTTTTTTGTATTAGGTATTATTTTTTACAATTTTCTGGTTAATAATATTTGTTTACATAAACAAATTATTCTTTATCTTTTGGGAGCCTTAACCATCCAGTAGTCCATTCTGATTTTAATTTTGCCCATGAAATCCTTTTAATATCTTTTTTATTTTTGGTAGGAAAAATATCAACCCATCTTTCATCATTTTTACCACCAAAAGCTTTAACTTGAAAATGTCTATTACCATTAATAGTCTTTGGTGCTGTCCAACAAAGAGTAGGTGGCCATCTCATGAGAAATTTTCAAAAGTTAAAGAAACTAAAGGTTGCTTTGCCCTGTCAAAACTAAACCATAATATGCAATCGTACCAAGGATAAGCACGATACCTAGTATTCTAATAATCATTATTTAATATTTTTAAATTCAGACTATATTAAAGAAGATTTATAAATTTGAGTTTAAGATTTAATATTTTCTAATTTTTCCTTTTTTTATTTCTAACTATGGAGTGGCAAGATTTAGGATTCCATTCATTTTGAATCTTGCCAATAAAATCATAAATAAATGAATCGGGACATCCAGTTTCTTTTTGAAGCTCTGAAAGTTCTTCTTTAATGAATTCATATACACTGGTTATTACTCCTAAATTCTCTTCTTGGGAGGGAACCCATTTTTTATTCTCCATTAATATTTTTTAAATTATTTTCCACAATATCGTAATAGGTTATGTCTCCGTAATCAGCATCTGAACAACATAAATCTCCATATAGTTCCTCTAACAAATCGTATGCATCTGAATACTTATCAAAACTTTGAGCGGTTAATTCGTCATCTTTCCCATCAATTCTAATTATTTTGTAGATCATATTTTACTTGGATGCAAAAAGAATTTTTTGATTCATTAAATCATCTTATAAATAAAAATCTTATTTAGGAGTATTAGTTGGATAAAGTTTCTGAATTTTATTTTTCTGAATTTCTATTTTTCTTTGATCATATTTTTTTTCCATTATTTTTCTGATGAATAATTGTGGGATAAGCCAAACTAATGCAATTGCTATAGCCATGAAAGCAGGATTTCTCCACGTTAACCCAATAATCTCTTGTATAAATTCTTGATTGAAAATTTCCATATATTAAATTTTGATGATAAATATATCTTTGCTTTCTTTTATAAAATCTTTGTAATTTCAAAATATATTATAACCTTAAAAAATCTTATAAGGAATTTTATAAATTTTTACTTTTTCTAGTTTGTTTTTTTTATATTTGGATTTAGATTAATTTTTATTTTGTAGTTTAGAAATGTCGACTTATCTAGTAACAGGATCAAATAGGGGTATTGGATTAGAACTATGTAGGCAAATTCATAAGAGGGGAGATAACGTAATTGCAACGTGTAGGAAAGCTTCAAAAGAACTTAGAGATTTAGGAGTGAGAATTGAAGAGAATATAGAAATTTCTTCTGATGAGTCAATAACAAATTTGTGTAAAAAACTATCTGGAGTTAATCTAGATTGTTTAATTCATAATGCAGGAATTTACGAATTTAATTCTTTCGAAAGCTTAGATAAAAAAAGTATTTTGCGGCAATTTGAAATCAATGCATTGAGCCCCATATGTATGACTCAATCACTTAAACATCTTTTAAAAAGATCTTCTAAAGTTGCTTTTATCACAAGTAGAATGGGATCTATTGAAGATAATACATCTGGAAGTTCTTATGGTTATAGGATGTCTAAAGTTGCCTTGTCCATGGCAGCAAAATCACTTTCCTTAGATTTATCAAGAGAAGATATTTATGTAGCTATTTTGCATCCAGGGTTGGTTAGTACAAGAATGACTGGCTTTACAAGAAATGGAATTAGTCCAAAAGAATCAGCAAATGGCCTTTTAAAACGTATTGATTCTCTAAATAAAAATAACTCGGGTACGTTTTGGCATGCCAATGGAGAAGTTTTGCCTTGGTAGTATCTATATTTTTATTTTTAAGAGATTTAAATCGTAGATTTGTTAAAAAACTTTTAAGTTTTTAACATATTCCTTTCCTTGTTTAATTCTTTTAGTTATCTTAAGAAAAACATTAGTAAAGGAGGTGATTCATTGTCGTATCTACCGAAAAATGCGGTTATCAAAGGGGCCGTGAATTCAGTATCTTCATCACATTCATCGGTCTCTTTTTCTTTAATTAAGAAAAAAGGTTTCATAATCAATAGATTTATATAAATCAGTCACTTAATAATCAAAAGCTCTGCATCTCAAGTAGTTGCAGAGTTTTTTTTTGAATTTAAATAATTAATTAAAGTGTACTCTATCTTTTTTGTCCGAAGTAAATTAAGGCTAAAAAAGATAAAGTGCTTACCAATGCAATTAAATACCACCCAGTTGAGGAGTTGCTAGTTACTTCTGTCATTTATTCTGATTTTTGTCGGAGTAATTTATTATTTGAGTGAAAATCACAATTGATATCATTAAAAAAACTAAAAGTATGAAAGTTACGTTCATTTATAAAAAAATGCTAATTATTAAAAAGATTATTCCTAGAACTACCGTAACAATTGCTCCATCAACTAATAAATCTTTCCATGTATAACTTTTAAGCATCCTTTTTTTATCTTCTTCACTCATAAGGTTCTTCAACCACGTCCAATCTAAAAGCTGTGTCAATGCAACACCAAAAATTAAATGACCAATCAAAATACCAATAAGATCAATTCTAGATATATCTTTAGTAAGACTTGTAATAATAAAAAAGTCCACTAGCTCTTGTCTTTATTAGATAAGGCTCCACCTTCTTCTTTGTATTTTTCCCAAGCTTCACTTATTTTTGCTTTAGAGAAGCTTTGTTTGCCCTCAGATAATTTATTTTTAAGGTTGCTAAAACTATTTGTCAGCTCTTTTTTTGTTGGTTCATCAAGAAAGTTTGATGTTAATTTCCATAAGTACCAGCTACTAGCTAGTAAAAGAATTAATCCCAGTAATTGCATATTTGTTTTTTACTATGCTACAACTTTTTAAATGGTTTCGATAAATTGATCAATTTAATACCTTTATAATTTTTTTGAGACTAATCAAAATTAAAAATTTAACCAGTGGAAAAATATTCTATCCAGCAACCATATAGTTAATCCCCCTTCTAGGAAAGCTAGCCAGTACATGCCATAATCAGAAAATCCCATTTGTTCTTTGACTGTTTTAATTATTTTTTTATGAGCTTGAATGAGATCTTTCATTAATAAATAAAAATTTTTTAAAGCTGCTGAACTTCTTGAACTAAAAAACCCTTTCCATAGCAGGATAGACACGTTTTAGTCTCATCTAATGAAATTCTTAGAAAACCTGCTCCATTACATCTAAAGCAATTTACTTTAGAAGTTGAGTAAAGCTTTGACTTGATTTTAGCAGCACGGTTTAGGTAAGAAACAGTTTCCTTACGACCGTTTGCTTGAGCAGCTTTGTTTAAAAGCTTTTTGTAGTTGACTTTAAGTTCTTGGGTATTCATTTTTTAACTGAAACTAGTTTTCAAATATAGGTAAAAAGAAGCAATAAATAATTAAAATAAGCCTTATGAATTTACCGTTTATATTTCTAATCTGATCTCATACTGAGATTAACCTAATATAACCGATATTTTTTTTTATTGTTTATTGTAGGGCTACCTTTTTTTTATTTTCAATAGAAAATTTATATTTACTGAACTAACTTCAAATCTTTAAAAATTGATTAATGGTTGTGTTTAGTAGAACAAAATTTAAGTTAAAGGTGTTTATTGAAAAAATATAATTTTGGTAAACCAAGAGACTATCCAGCCTTTTTTAAACTTTTAACTAAAAAATCATTTTCGTAGGTAAGTAAATCAAACTTTGATTTCTTGAGTTTTTTTTTGATTTCAGTGGTCGAAATTTTTATAATTTTGTTGATATTCATAATTTTAAAATCAAACTAAAAAATTTTTCCAAATTGAATCATAGGTATCATCAAAACAAAATGTGGATATATTTTTTTTAAAAGAGAAAATATTTTATTTTGCACATAGAAGATTTAATTTAATCAACATATTGTGGAAAAACCTGTTGAAAAACACTAAAAAAGTGGATAACTCTCGGGGAGCATGTTCAAAACAAGCTTTTCTGGAATAATTTTTAAGTATTAATACTTCATCAAGAAAAGTTTAAATATAGTTTAAGATGCACCATAACCTATTGTTATAACTGTGGGATCATTACTTTTATATTTATAAAAAGGATTTTATCTAGAATCTAGTGTTAAGAAAAAATTAATAAACTTATTTTTGAATGATGTATCAAATTGACAAATAAAGTTAAGAAAAACAAAAGGAAACTTGAATTTTAGAAAATTTGTCTCATCTGTTTAAATTAAGTCTTGATTCGGTTTTCTCTATGGCAACACTTCCCAAACGCAAGATTAATCAAATAGGTTTGAGTGAGTTAAAAATTTTAAAATGACAGAAGAAAAAAAGGATTCAAAAAAATGTTCTGGAAAGAAAAACATTATGTTTGCCTATGGTTTTATACAACTTGGTTCTAGTTTCGTATCTGCAATAGCTTTAGCTGCGATTGCTTTTGGATTCTGTTCAGTAAAAAAAGAGTCTAAACTTTTCAATAAATGTGTTGCCGAAATTATTGAAGATGGGGGTACTAATTCTGAGGCAGTAAGGTACTGCAATGGGGGTAATTAAAACTTCCACATAGAACAATTAAATGGATTCGACAAGTGATTTGATTATTGACTCCTTAAAAGAGGAGCCAATTGGAGAAACTGATCACTTTGTTTGGTTTATAACTTATATTGGTATTGTTGCCCTATTTAAAAAAGAAGATAATTTTGAAACTTATAACTCAAATGTCGAAATTGAGGCTAATAAAATAGGTTTGGATATTACTAAAGAAGAAAAAGAGTTCATCAAAATAAAAGAAAAAAAGATTTTCTTGTTTTATTCATAATGTAAGATCTATTTCTTAATTTAATAAGAATGCTCAAGGTTAAAGGTTGGCTCCTTAATATTATTTTCACTAATTAATTCGTATGTTAGCTCTTTATTTAGGGCATTTATATAGGATGTATAAAGTTTTCCCCAAACAAATTCAAATTCATCTTTACTTAAATTCTTGAAAAGAATTTCTCCTTTAAAGTAAATGTGATAAGAATCATGCATAGTGGAAAATTAATCTTATCCTTTTTAACGTAAAGGATGCTGTGTGTAGTATTGTCTGCTACTAAAAAGGAATTTATTTATAAGTGTAATGAGAAATACTCTTAGACCATTCGTGTATTCATTTTTTGTTTTTTGAATAATCCGACTGTCTCATCAAGATCCATACACGGCTGAATACTAATATCCATTAACCTTCTCCAGGGATGCCATTGCTTCCAAATTGTCTCAAGAGAATCTGCACTCACTACAGAGTGTCCAATTCCATTTTGGACCATAAAAATCCAAGAATGAACCTCATAGTTTTCAGGTCGGTTTTGGGGACCGCCTGATTCGTACCAGTTAATTAGCATTTCTGCCCCTTCTTCTTGATCCTCGCCATCTGTAAATTCGTAGGAAATCAAATACCTTTGCATATAGATTATTATTAAAATCTCTAAACTATTTTAACTCTAGATTTAGATATTGCCTTCCAATTTAATTAATGCTATGAAGTTTATAGAAGTGATTGTTTAAATGACAGAAAGATTTGGGAAAATTAAAAAGAATATTTTGACTAATTTATCTTTTATAAATAAGACAATCTTGAATTATTTTCAAAACCATGATCTATTCGTATAGCTCCTGTAGATAGGAAAAATTTGAAACTTTTTAAAACACAATAAATTAGTTACGATGTTTATGATTAAAAGACTTTAATGAAAAATAAAAATGATAGTAGTGATCCAATTGATAATTTAGAGTACGAAAAAGTTCTAGAAGAAGAAATAATTAATTCATACGAAAGTAAATTTCAGAAAGATACTGAACAAGATAAAAAAAAGACTAAATTGTACAGACTTAAAAGAAGTCCATTAGAGATAGTAAATAGGACATTTTTCTTTTTCTTTATTGGAAGTTTTCTTTTCTCTTTGTTTTTAGCTTATTCAAAAAGTAAGTTGTGGTTCATACTTTATGTAATAAGTGCATTGTCATGCATTTTTTATACTCCTAATAGAAAGGCACTTAAAGAATTAATAGCAGCTTGGCCAAATATAGAAGATCTTATCAAAGGGAGAAGTTTATGGAGAAAAGGCAAGTAAATAGATTATGAAACCATTAAATTCATTTAAAAAATGGTTATTAAATATTCTTGTGCCACACATAGAGGGCACCAATAAGAAAAAAGAGGATAAAAAATGAGTTTAATAAAGGTTGGAATTATTGTTGAAATTTTTTTGTTAGTGGGAGTTTTTTTATGGGTTAGGAAACAAAATAGTAAACAAAGTAGGCAACCATCTCTATCCAAAAAAATAATAAAAAATCTCAAATTTTAGAATTTTGATCACAAAATAAGGAATCTTTATAAAGAGATCAAATTTATGGGAAAATTCTTTACTTTTTTCTCTCACTTTGTATGTGCAATCGGTTAGAACATTTACATCGTTCTTAAAAAATATGGTTTCCTCCATTCAAGGTCTTGCTCCAATAACTAATCCATTGAATAGTGTTTTAGTAGAAAAGAAACTAATAAATGTTGATCAAAAGTTTATTCAACTTGTTTCTCTGGCAGAAGGGTTACCTCGTACAGAAGTTATTGAAAGTGGTAGAAATTATTGGAGAGGAGTTTGTAGAAGCTTAATTTTTAGATTTCCAGATGACCTCCAAATTTTAAAGCTTGATGTAAGAAGTTATGTAGATAGATCAAAAGGAATTATTCAGATAAGATCTTCAGCAAGATTAGGACAATCTGATTTAGGCGTAAATCTTAGAAGAGTGGAATACTTGTTTAATCAATTAGAGAAATTTTAATTAATCTATTTTTTATAAATTTAAGGTTCTTTTTACTAAATAGTTGTGCTTTAATTCATAAGAATATTTGAAATGCCATGGTAAAGATAATCTTAGTTGGAATTATTGTCGCGCTTGTATATTCTCAACCTGACCTTCGTCTTACAGTCGCTGATTGGTTAAAAGCAGCTTCTGATTTTCTTATTGAATCAGTACAAGTAAAACCTTGAAGTAATCTTTAATGAAGTATTAAATAAGACCTGAGACAGTAATCATTTGTTTAATGCAAACAGCTACGAAAATAAATATTATTATCCTGCTTAATATATATTTCACTTAAACAAATAAATAGTTTTAGGAACATAATAGAAAATTTTTTTGAAATTTTTGAATAGTTAACGATAATAAGGGATATGAAGCTTAGATTATTTGAGTTCTATTTTATTAAAGACTATTTAAGGCCTTGGTTTGGTCTTATTTATTCTTTATTCTTTCTGTTTTTTTTAGGTGCAATTGGCTATCGAATAACAGAGGGATGGGAATGGAGTGATTGCTTATGGATGGTCCTTATCACAATAACCACTATTGGTTTTGGAGAAGTTCAACCTTTAAGTCCTGAAGGCAGGATAGTAACTGTTTTGGTAATCGTTGGCGGATTAATCTTTATTCAATTTACTTTTCAAAAAGCTGTAAGATTATTCGAATCCGGCTATTTTCAAAGAGTAAACGAATTACGTTTTAAAAGAATTCTTAGAAAAATGGAAAATCATGTAATTTTGTGTGGATATGGGAGGGTAGGTCAGGAAATATCTAACCAAATAAAAACGCAAAATATCCCAATTATTGTTGTTGAGAGCGATGAAGATAGAAAAAAGATTGCTGAAGAAAATGGTTTAGAAGTACTTTGTGCTGATGCGACTCTTGATGAGACGTTAAAACTGGCTGGATTAGAAAAATGCAAAAGTTTGGTTGTTACCTTACCAAATGATGCTGCTAATTTATATGTCGTTTTAAGCGCTAAAGGGATAAGAAGTTCTATAAGAGTAATAGCAAGAGCTGGAACTGAAGAAGCCGCAAGTAAGTTGAGATTAGCTGGGGCAAGTATAGTCGTAAGCCCTTACATCGCAGCAGGAAGAGCAATGGCATCAATGGCTTTAAGACCTATAGCCATTGATTTTCTAGATCTTTTAGCAGGGAGTGAATGTGAAATTGAAGAATTTGAATTAAGTAATGATATTAGTCTTTTTGAAACAGCAGAGAAAAGATCACTTTCTGAACTAGGAATAGGTAAAAAGAGTGGTGCGAAAATATTAGCTATTAAAGAAAACGAAAAGTTGTTTACTAATCCTGGAGGTAATTTCATACTTCAGCCAGGTCAGGTATTAATAGCATTTGGTAGTAAAGAACAGCTAAATATTTTGAACGGTTTGTTGGGTAATCTAGTTGTAGCAGTAGAGTTATTAAAATAGACATATCAAAATAATTTGATGTATAAATCTTTCAATTTTTTTATTTCTTAAATGCTGTAAATTATTTTTGTATTCAACAAACTTAGTTCTCATTACATAGTGTTCATTTTCAAAAAAACCCTGATTTTCTCTTCTGTAATTTCATTAATACTTTCTCCATCTGCAATGGCTTCAAAAAGATTGAGTGGAGCTGGTGCATCATTTCCTTCGAAAATTTATACCAGGTGGTTTTTTGACTTAGCTAAAGATGGAGGCCCTAGAGTTAATTATCAAGCAGTAGGTTCTGGTTCTGGCAGAAAAGCCTTTATAGATGAAACTGTAAATTTTGGTGCATCAGATGATCCTATGAAAGATTCTGATATAGAGAAAGTTAAAAGAGGACTTGTTCAAATTCCGATGGTAGGCGGAACAATTGCGTTTGGATATAACTATGATTGCGATTTAAAACTAACTCAAGAGCAGGCTGTTCAAGTAGCAATGGGAATGATAAAAGATTGGAAGGAATTAGGATGTAAATCAGGAAAATTAACTTGGACGCATCGTTCCGACGGTTCAGGAACCACTAAAGCTTTTACTAATTCTATGGAAGCTTTTTCTAAAACCTGGAATTTAGGTACTGGTAAATCTGTTAAATGGCCTTTGGGAGTTGGAGCAAAAGGAAATTCTGGTGTTGCAGGTGTTATACAAAATACTCCCGGAGCAATTGGTTATGTCAATCAATCATATATAAAAGGGAAGGTAAGAGCTGCAGCTTTACAAAATCTTTCTGGCGAATTCGTTACTCCGAATACTGAAGCAGGAGCAATAGCTTTAAACGGAATAAATCTTGATAAGAACTTGGCGGGTAAAAATCCAAACCCAACCGCTAAAGGAGCTTATCCAATAGCAACCTTAACTTGGATACTCGCTTATGAAAAAGGTAATGGTAGGAATACTAATGCAATTCAAGATACATTCTATAAATTGCTCAGTGATGAATACCAAGATAAAGCTTCTGCCTTAGGTTTTGTTCCCTTGAAAGGAGAAATTTTAAATAAATCAAGAGCCGCCGTTAAAAAAATAGGTAGATAAATTTATCAAACCATGTCAAATTATCATGACTTTCATATAGCTTTTACGGCTCTTAAAGTCTTTTACAGCATTTAGTAGTAGATTTATAGAGATATTCTTTTTTTAATGGAAGAGAAATTAACTCTTTTCAAGAATCGTAAAAGATTCGGTATCGAAAAAAATATAGATATTATCTTTAAAAATACTGCCCTAGTCTTGTCTAGTTTCGTAGCAATAATACTTTTAGGAATTATTTTAGTAGTCTTCTTTCAGTCTTTTGAATCCTTTTCAAGATACGGATTGAAGTTTTTAGTAACCTCAGAATGGAATCCAGTAAAAGATGAATACGGAGCTTTTACTGCAATTTATGGCACATTAGTAACCTCATTTCTTTCGTTATTAATAACTATTCCTCTTGGAGTTGGAACTGCAATATTTATTACCGAAGACTTTGTCCCTAAAGTTGTTAGAGAAATAATAGGTTCCTTTGTCGAATTACTTGCAGCTATACCATCAGTTGTATTAGGGCTTTGGGCAATATTTGTAATGGAACCTTTTTTAAGAGCATTTTTTGTCTTTTTACATAATTTCTTTGGTTGGATACCTTTATTCAGTACAGAACCTACAGGCAGGAATTCTTTGTTAGCAATATTTATTTTAGTTGTAATGCTTTTGCCAATAGTGACTTCCATTGCAAGGGATTCACTTAATCAGGTTCCGAAAAAGCTAAGAAATGCGGCTTATGGAATTGGAGCAAGTAGATGGAAAACAATATTTTCAGTGATTTTGCCGGCAGCATTATCAGGAATTATGGCAGGTGTTCTATTGGCTTTAGGTAGGGCAATGGGGGAAACAATGGCTGTGACAATGATTATTGGTAATTCAAATGCATTTAGTTGGTCTCTATTATCTCCTGGATATACCATTTCCTCGATGCTCGCAAACCAGTTCGGTGAAGCTGATGGAAGTCAGGTTTCATCACTGTTTTATGCAGCTTTTGTACTTATGATCCTTTCTTTGGTAGTAAATATCTTTGCGCAGTGGCTAGTTAAGAAATTTAGTCTCAAATATTAGATAATTATGAATTCACTCTATTACCAGAAAAGATTATCAAGAAATATAGGAGATAAATTCTTTACTTCTATATCCGTAATTTGTGCATTAATCGCAATACTCCCTTTGATTTTTCTTGTGACTTATATCCTTTACAAAGGTGGATCCCAAATTACACCAGAACTATTTACTTTAGAACCAAATCCCCCTGGAGATGATTTAGATGCAGGTGGTATTAATCCTGCATTAATAGGGACATTAATAATCACTACCATTGCTTCAATTATTGCCATACCAGTGGGTGTTGGCGGTGGCATATATCTAGCTGAATATTCTAAAGGTGGTGCTTTTTCAAGATTTATCAGATTTGGTGTAAATGTTTTAGCTGGAGTTCCTTCAATAATTGCTGGTGTATTTATTTATGCCTTAATTGTTTCAACAAAGATCTTATTTGGAAGTATGTACAGTGGCTTGGCCGGAGGTATGGCACTTTCAATATTGATGTTGCCTACTGTTATTAAGACCACTGACGAAGGTTTAAAGCTTGTGCCTAATGAGTTGAGATATGCTTCTCTTGGTGTTGGAGCAAGTATGTATACAACTATATTGAAAGTTACTTTGCCATCTGCATTTAGATCAATTGCTACTGGCGTTGTACTTGGAATTGCAAGAGCAGCAGGCGAAACAGCTCCTTTGATATTTACGGCTTTATTCTCTTACTACTACATAACAGGTTTTGGAGACTTGTTTTATGAAATGGGTTCTTTGGCAGTATTGATATACAACTTTGCTCTTGAACCTTATGATGCACAGAATAAATTAGCCTGGGCAGCTTCCTTTATTCTTGTTTTATCGATACTATCAGTAAATATATTTTCAAGGATTTTAGCCGCTTTTACTGAGAAAACTAAGAGAGTATAAATGATTAAAACTAGTAAAAAAACACCAAAGAATATCATTTTATCTCTTGAGAATGTCTCGATTAGCTATGGAACTTTTGAAGCAGTAAGAAATGTTTTCTGTAACTTTAAAAAAGGTAATATAACCTCCCTTATTGGACCTTCAGGTTGTGGTAAATCAACTGTTCTTAGATCTTTAAATAGAATGAACGATTTAATTCCTAATTGTTCATTAAAAGGTACTGTCCTCTTTGATGGAACTAATATTTACGATAAAAGAGTAGATCCTGTTGAAGTAAGAAGAAGAATTGGAATGGTTTTTCAACAACCAAACCCTTTCCCGAAATCTATTTACGAAAATATTGCATTTGGAGCAAGAATTAATGGCTTTATGGGAGATATGGATGAATTAGTTGAGAGTTCACTAAGAAAAGCTGCTTTATGGGATGAATGTAAGGAAAAATTAAATGATAGTGGTTACTCATTATCTGGTGGGCAACAACAAAGATTATGTATCGCTAGAACTATTGCTATTGAGCCTGAAATAATTCTCATGGATGAGCCATGCTCAGCGTTAGATCCAATTTCTACTTTAAAAATAGAAGAGACGATGCACGAACTTAAGAAGAATTACACCATAATTATCGTTACTCATAATATGCAACAGGCATTAAGAGTTAGTGATATGACTGCATTTTTTAATGCTGTTGAATATGAAGAGGGAGATGGAGGAAAAGTAGGCTATCTTGCAGAATTTAATTCCACTAACAAAATTTTCAACTCTCCAAAAGAAAAAACCACTCAGGAATACATATCTGGTAAATTTGGTTGATGTAAAATTTTTAACTTTTAAAAGAAAATTTTTACCTCTAAGACAGGCAAGGGGGTAGACAAACAGTATAAATACCTATATAGTTGTTTCGAATTAGTAAGATTAATCTTTGAAAAACTATCCTATTTTACCTTTCTTGATTTTTGCGGGTGCTTTAATTACAACTGCAACAATTGGATTGCCTGTATTTACTTCATAATTTAAGAGTATTTCTTTTTCAGGTAATCTTATGCTTTCAATATTAAATAGAGAATTAATTGGAAGTCCTCATAAAACCTTAATAAAGGGAAATTTATTTGACTTTATAAAAAAAAGAGAGAATATGAATCTGTGTGGGAGTGAAAAATCTGTATTAAAACCATTATTAAAAGTGGTTAATTTCTAATTTATTTATCATGGATAAAACTAAAGAACAGTTAGAAAAATTAAGAGAAGTAGCAGAAGCATCTCTTACAAAAACGGATGAACTTCAAAAAGTTCTTGCTCAAATCGAAGCTTTAATGTCTAGAGAAGAATCACAAACATTATCAAAGAAAAAATAATTATTTAAAAAATAATTTTAGGTTTTGTACTTTTAATTACACCTCTACAATTCCATTGTAGTTATCAATTGGTTATGCAGAACCCGTTCCAAAGTTTTCTGTTAGGTCTCGAGGTCTTACCTTCTTTAAGTAAAAGACCTCTTTAAATTCTTTGTTTTTATTATATTTTATAACCTGCTTGTTTAGTTGATTACTTTATAGATTTCTTTCAAGCATACATTCACATCGAAAGATTCAGTATTTACAACCTCTAATCCTGTTTTTTCGGTAACTTCAACAGTTGCGTTACAGTCGTCTTGTTTAAGAGCCATGTAACTTGGCTTTTTATCATCTATGTCTAGTTCAACACTTGATTCATTATCTTCTTTATATTGCTCCATTACTAGTGTAAGTGCCTCTATCTCAACGGAAAAATTATCATTTGCTTTTGCCCCAAATGGGATAATAAGAAATGGAAATAAAATCAAGGCTATTAATTTTTTCATTTCTATGAAATGCGTTTATTTTTTTTATAACGTGGATTGTCTGCTAAAGAAAGGGTCATTAGATGTATAAATTTTTTATTATCTGTTTTTGAATGAAAAACAGATTAATAGGTTTAAATTAATTGATAAAAAAACTAATCGAGAATTTTAAGTATAAATTGGTATATCTAAATGAAAAATTTAAACCACTTTTGTTGGATTATTCTTAAGATTTGATTTCGATAATTTCTTCTTCAGATACAATTGCCCATTTTTTAAATGACTTTTTGCAGGGATATCCTCCCGTTAAGTCCCCAAATGCAGGGAGATATAAAACATTTTTATTCATATCCATTGCAAAGCACTTAAATGATAATTTATCTCCATTGTTTTTTATATAGATTTTTGGATGATAATGTCCACAAATATTCAAGGTTTTATTGTTTCCTAAATTAACTGGTTCATGACTAAAAGTAATATTTTTAGTTTTTCTAATATCAAAAATTTTAATATTTTTAATATTGCAACCTACATCGTGATTTCCTAGGACAAGTTCAACGTTAGTTTTTAGGAGTTCAGGAAGATCCTCAACTTTTTTTTGAAGTTTTTTATCTATTGAATATTTGCTGTGGAATAAATCTCCTAATATTATTAACTTTTCAGGACTATATTTTTTTACTATTTTTTTTATTCTTGCAAAATTATTTTTATCTGAATTATTAGTAAGAGGTATACCATTTTGCTGAAAATAATCAGCTTTCCCAAGATGAATATCGCATATTAACAACTCTTTTGTTTCCGGTAGAAATAACGCTCTTGAAGGAAGCATCTCTAACAATGTTTCTTTCCAACTAAATTTAAAAGAACTTTTTTTCATTTAATCACTATATTTTTTTATAAGTTTTTCTACTCTTTTTTCTATTGGCTCATTGCTTAAAGTATTTTTAAGTCTTTCAACTAGTAAAGGGAAAGCAAAAGGAGTTGGAGTGTTTATCTCGTTTAGTAGCATTTTTAAATTTTTTAATCTTTCTAATGATCTAGATATTCTTTTATTTTCTAATTGATATTCTTTAACTTCTTGATGCGATTGTTTTATCAAAAGATGGCCTTCTTCATATTTAGTAAAGACATCATAGAAAAGACTTGAACTTATTTGAAGTTGGGAAGAAGTTTTTGTTTTGGTTGGATTATTTTGATTTACTAGTCCACTTATTTGGGCAATATTTTTAAATCTACGTTTTCTTAATTCTGAAAAATTAATTGCATTTTCTAGATCTTCTTCTAATTTTTTGTTATTCAAAAAGTAATCAGCTTCTTTTTTTATTATGGAAAAATCATAATCTTCTGCAGTAGTTAAGCTGAATCCAAAATCATTAGCAGTAATACTAAATGTAGATTGTTTTAATTTTGCCAATCTCAAAGCCCATAAAAATGCAATTCCTTCATTTACAAATTTGCCATCAAGTGTAAAAACAAAAAGATTTGATAAATCCTTGGTTTTATATATTTCTATAAGGAATTCATTTTTCTTTGGAATATTTGAAAGAACTTTTTGCTTCTTCAATATTGGGCGTAATGAATTTAGTTCAGGATTTAAGTAATCATAATTTTCTAGTTCGTTGCATATATCAATTTCTTTTCTCAAACATTCGCAAAGTAGATCAGAAATTGCCATTTGACCTCCAACCCATGCAGGAATTAGAGAACTTTTTTTTGTTGATTTTTTAACGTATAAAATCATATCTCTTATTCTTACGAATTGAAGCATTTTGCCGGCAAAGTAAAATGTATCTCCATGATTTAATTTTGAAGCAAAATTCTCCTCTAAATTACCTAAGGATTTGCCTTTCATATATTTAACATTGACAAATTTGTCACTTGTAATTGTCCCAATATTGAACTTATGCATTCTTATTAAAGATTTGTCTTTTACAAAATATTTAAAGTTTTCATTATTATTTTGTGATTCTTCTTTGACTATCTTTTTATATTTTGGGTATGCTTTAAGACATTTTCCTCCATATTCTAAAAAGTCAAGACACCAATCCCAATCTTGATCTTTTAAGTTTCTATAACTCCAACAACTTTTAATTCTTTCTTTCTCAATTTTCGGATCAAAGCCATTTCCGCATGCCAAACTTATTAGATGTTGAAGAAGTACATCATAAGATAATTCAGGAAGTCTAATTTTCTCAGATATACCACTTTTTATTATTCTTCTCATTGCACTAATCTCAAATAACTCCAAAGAATTAGTAGGCATAAAAATTATTTTTGATTTTCCGCCTGGTCTATGAGCACTTCTTCCCGCTCTTTGGATAAGTCTAGCTAAATTCTTTGCACTACCAATTTGAACTATTTGATCTACAGGTTGGAAGTCAACTCCCAAATCTAACGAGCTGGTGCAGACTACCCATTTTATTAATCCGTCTTTAACCCCTTCTTCAACTCTTTTTCTATCTTCTTTATCGAGGGAGCCGTGATGAAGTGCAATTTTGTCTTCCATCTCTGGCAGAAAAAATTTAAGACATTGAAACCATCTTTCTGATTGGTTTCTTGTATTGGTGAATAATAAGGTGCTTTTATTTTTATCTAGGATTTTTAAAAGTGAAGAATGACTTCTGATTCCTAGATGGCCACTCCATGGAAAGGTCGTTTCCTCCTCTGGCAAAACGCTTATAATTTCTATCTCTTTTTGAATATTTGTACTTATAATTTTGGGTTTAATAGCGCTCATCCCAACTATTGCTCTTGCAGCTTCTTCAATATTTCCAATAGTTGCAGACATTGCCCAAATTTGTAAATTTTTTATATTACCTCTTAGCCAACTTAAAGATAACTCGCACTGGTTTCCTCTTTTACTACCCATTAATTCATGCCATTCGTCAATTATTATTGACGACAACTCCTTGAACAGATTATTAGATTTTTTATTAGAAAGTAAAAGAGATAAAGACTCCGGAGTAGTAATAAGAATATTAGGTGGTTTAGCTAGTTGCTTTTTCTTTTCATATGGGGTTGTATCCCCGTTTCTAATTTCAACAGTGATTTCTTTATTAAAATGCAAAGCTGCCAATTGTATGGAATTTTTTAGATCTCTACTTAGTGCTTTTAAAGGGGTTATTAATAATATATTCACACTTTTATTATTTTTGGGATCTTCTATTTTTGATAGAGGTCCCATTAATGCAGCATAAGTTTTGCCGCATCCAGTAGGAACTTGTATTATTCCACTCTCTCCATTTAAAAATGCTTCCCAAGATTCGATCTGATAGGGTAGTGGCTCCAATCCATTTGTGGAGAAAAACTGTTTAATTTTAGAAATTAAATTATTTTGCTTATTATTTTTCGTAATATTTTTCATGATATTTTTTTCATTAGTTCATAAGCATTCTCTAGGCTATCTGCATCATTAATTTTTTTATCTTTTCTCCATTTTGTTATTCTTGGAAATCGTACTGCTATACCTGACTTATGACGTTTAGAAATTTGTATTTTCTCAAAAGATATTTCGAATACCATTTCTGGTTTTAAGGATCGAACAGGACCAAATTTTTCTATTGTATTTTTTCTTATCCATTTATCTAGCTCTTTAATCTCAATATTCGTTAAACCAGAATATGCACTTGCAAATTTAATTAATTCTTTGTCTTTCCATAATGCAAAACTGTAATCTGTGTATAGACCAGCTCTTCTACCGCTACCGCCCTTAGCATAAATTAGAACAGCATCCAGTTGCATAGGATCAACTTTATATTTCCACCAAATACCTTTCTTTCTACCAGAGGAGTATATAGAAGTCTTTTTCTTAATTATTAATCCTTCAGTATTATTTTCTCGAGATTTTTCTTTATAAGTTAAAGCATCAGGCCAATCTTTAGGAAAGATTAAATCACATATTTTGAAAATATCAGAGATATTATTCTGAGTTTTAGTTTGCCATTTTGAAAAATATTTTTCTAATTCAATTCTTCTATTTTCTAATTTAATTTCTCTTATATCTCTCCCATTAATCTCTAAAAGATCATAAGCAATAAAAATAATTGGATATTTTATTTGGATTGATCTAGTAGGAGACTTTCTATTTATTCTTTTTTGAAGTAGAGAAAAATCAAAGGCAATTTGTTCTTTAAAATTCCAAACTAATAATTCCCCATCAAGGACAAAATCATCTTTTATATATGACATTTTCTCTACTAATTCTGGGAAAGATTCATTTACTAATTCTTGCCCTCTTGTCCATAACGAAACATTGCCTGATCTTTTAATTAATTGCATCCTTATACCGTCGTATTTCCATTCAAATTGAAAATTATTTATTGAATTTTTAAAGATTTTATCTTCAATAGTATTTGCTAGAAGAAATGGAAATGGTTTGGAGTTTAACTCTTTAAGATTGATATTTTTGTTAATTAAAAATGCATATGAATCAATTGAAGGTTTAAAATCACCCATCAACCTATGAGAAATAATTTCTTCCTCAATATTAATAAGTTTTGATATTGATTTTGTGATTAATCCGATAGAGACTCCTACTCTAAAAGTTCCTGTAAGAATTTTATTAAAAATTAGATGATTATCTTCAGGTAATGTTTCCCAAAGATTTTTAATTTCTAAATTTTTCTCCTCCTCATTAAGTTTTGATAATGCAGGTATTGTTTCGCTTAATAATTCATTGAGACTTATATTTGATAATTTCTTTTTTCTAGAATAAGTTTTATTTTTAAGTAATAACGTTATTACCTCAGCAGAATCACCAACTTTTAAATAACATGTATCAATTAACCATTGAGGATATTCATATATTTGAGAAAAAAGATTTTTTAAATATCTTCCACTAATAAATCTCTTATTACTTTTTCCAGTTAGTAAATATATTGCCCATGAATTATCTATTGGATCATTAGATAAAAAATAATTCTTTAAAACTTCAATTTTATTATTTGTACTATTAATTGAATCTAGATCGCTAAATAATTCTGAAAACTTTTTTAAGCTCATATTTATTTACCGAATAAAAGGACATTTATTGATTCCTTTTCAACTAAATATTTACTTAAGGCTTCAATATCTCCATGATGAAAAAATACATTTTTTGCTTCAGACTTTTTTACTACCTCCAGAATTCCATCCCAATCCGCATGATCGGAGATTGCGAATCCTTTATCATATCCTGATCTTTTTCTTAGAGCTCTTATTGACATCCATCCACTCGCGAAAGCTGTTTGAATGTTTTTGAAATTTTTTAAATAAGAACCTTTACTTAAGGATGGCGGTAATAATATTAGACTTCCTTTAAGTTCATCTATCTTTTTTTTATTTTCAATTTTTATAGTATCTTTAATATCAATTCCAAGTTTCCTATAACTATTGTTCATTTTGTGAATACTTCCATGGGAATAAATATTGCCTTTAAAATTTGTTTGACTAATTTCGTTTAACAATCTCTGAGCTTTTCCAAGTGAATAGCAGAAAAGTAAAGAAGTTTTTTCTGGTGAATTAGTTATCCATTTTGAAATATCATTTGCTATTTTATTCGTTTCATCCCACTTAAATATTGGCAAACCAAAAGTACATTCGCTTATTAAATAATCAGTTTTTACTGTTTCATATTTTTTGCAAGTCTGATCATTTTGAAGCTTAAAGTCACCTGAAATTAGCCATTTTTCTTCAGCAAAAATAAACCTTATTTGACTAGATCCAAGGATGTGTCCGGATGGATGAAAAGAAATATTAATGCCATTTATCTTAAATTCTTCTCCATATTCAAAAGTCTTAATTTTGATATTATCTCCAACTCTTTCTTTAAGAAGTATCGCAGTTTCCTTAGTAGAAATGTATTCTTCACAGCCAAATGTAAAGTGATCAAAATGAGCATGGGTTATTAATGCCTTTTTTACTGGCTTGCTTGGATCAATCCAAACATCAGCGAGTCCACAATAAAGACTTCCATCTTTATATCTAATTAAATCATCTTGTTTAGTTCTCAAAACTACATTTCTTACAATGAAGTTAATTTAGCTAATTATGCCCATGCTTGTTTTGATAAAGCTATGGCTGAAATTGTTAGTAAAGCAATGACTACAACTTTGTTGCTCCAATTTATCATGAATGCACTAATTTTGTTAAAAGGAACTCTATTAGATGGCTCAATCTTTTTCTGATTTATTATGGGATGAATTTCATTATTTTCTAAATAATTTAAATTTTTAATCTCATTTATTAATTTAGATTCGCAAGTTGATAGTTGTTGTACTTGATCCAATAAATCAATATCTTCTGGTCTTAATAAAGAATTTAATTCTTTAATTTGTCTTTCGTTTCTCGCAAGAAATTCATTAACTATCTCATCTGTGCCTAACCCCTTCTTTATATTTAAAAGAATATCATCTCTTTCCCAGGATTTTTCAAGGGAATTTAAAATTTTGCTTATGCTCATTTTAAGTATTTTTACTTATGATAAATTATTATTTTTTTCTTCTGTGGCTTGTTCCTTTAAGTAATTAGAAAAAATTATTTTTATTTAAGATTTGCGAATAAGTCTGTTTGCAAAATATTTTATCTTTACCTTTTCTCCAATTTTCTTTGAACTGCTTTTTGTTTTAACTTTATTTAAATTGATCACTTCATCTGACACATTTTTGCCCGTTTCAAAATAACTTTTAATTTTTTCTAATTCTTCATTATTTAATCTTTTTGTCGCGGCTTTTGCATAGATTCCAAGTTTCTTGCAAGCTAATAATATTCTATTACTTTCGACATTAAGATCTTTGGCAATAGTGAAAATTGGCGTGTTAGAAGACATTATTTTTATTACAATGGAACTTATTATTAATAATATATTTATAAACTAATAATTAACTTCATTTTTAACTATTATTAATTTCAAAAATTTTTTTAAAATTACGCAACTTCATCTTCTAAATTATCTAAATCATTAAACTTTTTTTTCATAGTTGGGTTATTTCTAGTTAATTTCTTAACTGTTAAATCTTGCGACTTACTGTCAGCGGATAAAAGATGTTTTTTTGAGAGAATTAAAGCCTCTTTAGTTTTTTGTAAATGGGATATTGATTTATCAATTTCTGAAATTGCATCATTAAATCTATCCTGGGCAAGTGAAACATTTTTACCAACTGCATTTTTGAATTGCTCAAGAGTAGTTTCAAAATTTGTTATGTCGTAATTCTCGCGTTTCATTAAATCAATTTGTGATTTATATTTTAAGGTTTCCATAGATGCATTTCTTAATAGAGAAATAATCGGTAAGAAAAATTGCGGTCTAATAACATACATCTTTGGAAATCTGTGAGACACATCTACTATCCCTACATTATATAGTTCACTATCTGGTTCTAATAGAGAAACAAGTACTGCGTACTCACAATTTTTTTGCCTTCTATCTTTATCTAATTCTTTTAAAAAATCTTCGTTTTTTCTTTTATTAGTTCCACTTAAACTTTCATTCTTCATCTCAAACATTATGGATACTATTTCAGTTTTATTTTCATCAAATTCTCTAAATATGTAGTCCCCTTTACTTCCAGACGTAGCATCATTATCCTTTTCGAAATATGAGTTTTTAAAAGCAGAAGAACGATTCAGATTAAATTGGTTTTCGCAATGAATTTCTAAGGTTTCACCTACCATCTTTGTGGATAATCTAGATTTCATTTCTCTTAACTCCTGAATAGTCAGGTCCCTTTCAGTAATTTTGCTTTTAAACTTTTCTTCAATTAATTTTTCATTAATTGAATGTTCAAGTCTCATTTTTTCAATGGAATTTGTTAATGAAGAGTTTTCTTTTTCTAAATTAGTAATCGCTTCACTTACTTTGTTTTTTAAAGATAATTCTGAAAGTAAAGACTGGTTTTTAATTTCATCCTTTAAGTTGCATAATTCATTATTCAGTAAATTAATTTTATTTGTGGCTTGATTTTTTAAATCATTAAGAGCATTTATTTTCTTTTCTTCAGCAATTTCTAATTGAGATTCAAGAGTTTGGATCTCAGATTCTTTAATGCGATTTTGCTCTATTAGCTTTATTTTCAACTCACTTTTTAAAATTTCCATAGCTTTTTTATTATCTTCTTCAGCCAAAATAAGTCTTTCTTTTATTTGTTTGTTAAATTCTTCGTCTTTTATCTGAAGAAGTATTTCTTCAAAGCTGCTGGGGTCAATTCGAAAAGTTTTGCCGCATGAAGGACATTTAATATCTTTCATTTTTTAATTTCAACATTAATGTTTGGAAGGATTGAATATTCAAATTACTTAAAAAGAATATTATTCTTGACTTAGAATAAACAATGATCTAATTTTGTGCATTAAACAAAAATAATTACTCTATCAAATTCATATTAATCCAGATTCTTTAAGAATATTAATTTTATTTGCTAATTCAATATCTGCAGAAGATATTGAGCGATCTGACGTTTTGTGAGAAGAAACTGTGTAACCACTGTCATCAACAAATTCATCTTCCGAATCTTTTATGTGGGTATTCTCATTTTGGAGATCTTTATGATTATTCGATTTGTATATATTTGACTTAGTGATATTGCTATATCCAAAATTCGCAATCCCTCTGGCATCTAATGCTTCCTCAACTAATATTCCAACTACTTTAGATCTACTTATTGATTCGCTATTGGATATTTCATCAATAATTTCTAATACTCGCTTTCTAGGAAGATATCCTATTCTTTTTACTTTATTTTCCATGATTATTTACATATGCCAATATTGTAACACTTCTGTCAAATAATCTCATATTTGATTAAAAGTACTATTTGTAAATTTTTCTAATAGGTTTAAAGTATAATTCTTTAGGAGAACTAATAGAAAGTTATTTCTCAAATAGTAATAGGGATATTTTTATATGCTTATTCTTCTACTAACTCTCTCAGATTTAATCGTATTTCTGAAATTTTCTATAATTAAATTCTAAGTATTATGAAAGATAAACTATATGACAATGCTGATAGCTTTGCAATGTCATTTGATGAGGAATGGAAAAATGTTGATTGTGATGATTTACGATTAAAAATAGATAAGGTATTTGAAATTTTATCAGACCACCCTTTTTTAATCTCTAATCCAGAAAATGCAAAAAAAATGGTGGAATTTAGAATATTTTCATTAAAAAAATTTCAATAGTTATTTATCAATTTTTTTGTAAGTAATTATTTAAATTTAATATTCCTTACTTAAGATTTACATAGTTGGAGAATTAAAGAATCCCTTAGTGTATAAAAATACTATTATGCCAACTATTGGACCTATTCCGAATACAAAAAGTACTAATTTTGCAGAATTTTTTGTTTGACCTAATTTCTGATCTTTTAAATTAGATTTAGCTTTAATTTTTTTTGATTTTTTCTTTTTCATGAATGGTATTTTACTACAACGCAACTTTTAAAGATTCTGATTTCTTATGGAGTTCGAAATAATTCTTCAATTTAACAAAATTAGTAGTGGAGTAAAAAAAGACCGTGATGTATAATATAAAGACTATAAAGCAGATATGAGTGCAACTAAGAGAGAGGAAGTATGTTCTCACCTAAGATATATAAGGTTAGAGCTTAGAGAGATGCATCAAATGCTTATCAAAGAAGATTTAATGCCAGATCTTAATGAAGCAAAGGAAGTACATTCACAACTTGATGCTTTATTGAATTTATTATCAGAAAAAAAAGTAAAGAAGATAAATAGCCAATTTTGAAAATTATTGTTTATTTAATAAGTTTAGAGATAATTCGTAGCTGATTCTATTTTTTTACGATTATCATGCATTTTTTCTAATTTATTGTAAATTTCTTTAATTTGAATTTGTATTAGATCAGTTGAATTTATATTGCTTAAGGCATCTAATGCGGATAGAAGGCTTTCCTTGGCTTCAATTAAATGTCTACATTCTTTACTGCCTGCTTCGTAAGACATAAGATTAATATAAAAAAAGTTATTATCTCAAATATATTAAAAATTCTTCCGTATTGCTTGATACTCTTATTAAATCAACGCCTATTATTGTAATTCTGAATACAGAACAAGTGATTAATTTTACTAATATTTAATAAAAACTCATGAAAGAAAACTCCAATGATTATGAATTCTGTATTAGGTTAACTTTAGATAATGCAAAAAAAAGAATTAATTTATTAGAAGATTCTAATAAAAAGTGCGTTATGGAAGAATATAGGGAATGGCTTAATGATGGTTTAAATAAACATACAGTTTTACTACTGAGAGATGATCCGATTATATAAAAATTATATAAAAATATTTTCTAACTCTTTGTACTCGATGTAACCCTAAATAAAAAATAAAGACTTACAATAAAAATAGTTGTCAAAATAATAGTTAATGAAGAAAAATTATCCATACCTTTATTAATTAAAAAATTAATTTAACTATAGCAGTATAGTTAGGTAGATCTTAAATTTAGTTCTCTTTGAGAAGAGAAAGAATAAATTTAAGAAATTTTTCTCTTTCTAAGAATATTTTTTTTCTCTTATAGGTTTTTAATTTATTAAAAATTAAATCAACTAAATGTTCTAATTTTTGAGTCATATATTGAATTTATTTTTCTAACAAATAAATTTTCTCTTTGCCTATTTTATCTGGCTTTGTTATTTTACATCCTTTATCTTTTTCCATATTACAATCTTTTGTGGCAGGAACAGATTTCCAGGTGCAAATTTTTTCTTGGGAATCTTCTTTTAAAATATTCCATCCATCATCTAAGTATTCTGAAATACCATCCTCTCCACAGGAAAACTTTATTTCCATTCTTTTCTTTTCTGAACTAGAAATCTCATTAATATTTTTTTCCAAATTTTTTCTTTGATTCTCTTGATTTATTGATGTCCTACAAGAACTTAAGAAAATTGCAATTAGAATTATTTGTAAAAATTGTTTAATTAAGTTCATTTGCTTAACTTTTGATAACTCTAAATTACCCAAATTATAGTTTATTTTGATTCTATTAATTTTAATAGTTTATCCATTTTATTCATCAAAAATTTCACATCTTCTGGCTTCGGTAATATTAATTCCTCTGTAACTTCCAAATGCATTTTCTTTAAGTTTTGTCTCAAATCTTTTAAATGCATTTTTACGTTTTCCTTGTTTTGTTTTGTATCAGTCATAGGATTACAATTTAATCTTAATTAAACTTAAAGTTACTATCATAATATTGGGATGGTTATTAATAGAAAATAATTTAAGATTTAATTTTTTAAATTTTCTATTTCATAAATTTCTTCGCCACCATAACAAAAATTTGTAGATAACATTTTTATTTCCCTATTATTAATTCCAATTGTATTTTTATTTTTAATTATATAATTTTTGGCAATAGCTTCACAATCTAATTTGTTATTTGCATGTTTAATAACCGGATAAAAATATCCAAATGTAGTAATTACGAACAAAAATGTTATTAATGATTTTTTATCATTTTTAATAAATTCTTTAGAAGTTTTTTTGGCTTTTAATATTTTTATTAGTAATTTATCTGGCAATCCTATTTGAACAAAAAATAACTCTACCCACCATGGAAGATTCTTATCTCTCTTTTTCTTAAAGTTTTCGGAATTATTCATTTTTTGGGCTTCATAATTTTGCTTTCTAACCTCTTTTGAATTAGTTGTTCCTTTTTTACTAATATCATCGAATGATTTATTTGGAATGTAGAGGTTTTATTTTGATTTGGAAACTATATTTTTATTTTATAAGTTTTAATTTAATTTATCTATGAATTTGAGTATTGTTAATCTGTATTTAAAAACTTTAAATGACAAAAAAAAGAAGGAAGTTAAATAAAGATTTTGAAAGAAAAATATATTCATCAAAAAAAAATGTCGAATTAGTATTGGCAAAAATCTATGATATCGATGATGAAGACATACAAAAAGAATATATGAGCGCTTTTAAAAAAGTGGTTTACTTATATGATGAATTAAAAGAAGATTATGATTGTCAAGGATTTACTGATAATTCAGAAGAACTTCTTTTAAACTATAAAAATGCTTTTAATCATTTCGAATCAGAATTTGAAATTTAAATTCAATTTCTAATTACTGTTTGTAAGGTTTTACAGGTATTTCAATTAGTTTTCCTTTTTGGAGATCAGATCTTTTCTCTTGTAAATTTTTTATACATAAAGATACCTTTTTCTCCTTTGCACAAAATCTTTTTATTTGGAAGTCAGAAAGTGAGAATGATTCATTACTAAATGAAAAAAATGCCCATAAAAGTATAGAAATATTTAATAACAATTTCATTACTCTCTCAGGGTTATTTTCAAATTATCTTAAATTTAGTTATTTTCTATTATAAAAATCTAAAATTTTTTTTAATTCATCTTTACTTAAATCTGTTGAAATAAAAACTTCTTGAGCTGTTTTGCCCTTTCTTGCAATTGCTTTATATCCATTTATAGTTTTTACTGACAATCTAATTATCAATTTAGAAGATCTACCCCTCGCTCTTGAAATAACAGCTGGAGTTATTGTCTTGATATTAATATCCAGTGCTAACTTTTGGAGTATTGGAATTAGACCTTCTATATTTGAACTATGATTTAAAACTAATCTTCCCAATTTAGATTTTTAACCATTCTATTGAGAAAATTTTATTTCTGAGAATTTAACTTTGGCTTAAAAATGAATAAAAAATTTTGAACTTCTGTTATATTTATATTAGTGATTTAAATTTAATGATCTTTCAAATAGGTTGGGCAGCATTGGCTGCAATTTTTACTTTTTCAATTGCCATGGTTGTTTGGGGAAGAAATGGTGATGGTTCCATTGATATATGATTTCATTTTTAACTCATGAAGTCTATATAAGTAAATTTCTTATCCTAACATCGTTCGTTTTACTCATATTTATAACATTCGCTGTAATTTATATATCCTATGTTTCTTGGAAGGATAAAAAAAGATTAAAAAAATAAGTATTATTGTTTTTGTTCTTTTTTCTTATCTTTTGTCCTAAGCTCTTCAATTAATTCCTTCGCTTGATCCATTTTTGATATGCTGCTTTTATAAATTCCAATATCTTTTTCTGCTTTATTAGCAGATAAGTTTAATTTTTCAAAGATATCAGAAATCATCTTAATTGTCCCTGCTTCTTCTTTCTCTTTGAGATCTTGGGCGCTTGAAATTAATATATATATCGCTAAGTTCAATATCCTTGAGGGATAAAGTTTAGAATTGCTTTTTTCTATTAATAATTTCAAAATATCATTAGATGTTTTATTTTTGAATTCCTTTTGAGATTTTTGAGATATTTCATAAATTTCCTTCGCTTCAAAATTTGTAGAACTACATAAAGATTCAAAAAGTAGATCCAAGTGTTTTTTAGGTTGATAGCCTTTCATTAATTCTTTGAATGTTTCGGTGAGACCGATACAAAAGAGATAATCTTGCGTAAATTCATTTTGATGGTTTAGAAGATTAAGTTCGACAAGTATTTCATCAACTATTCTTTTATATAAACCTGGAATGACATAAGGGAAACTTTGATGGAATAACCTTTTGCTATCTGAAACAGTCAATTTTTCTTTCAATTTTTTATATGTAAACCTTAATAAGGTTAGCGTATGTTGACTCAATATAGTTAATATCTAATAAACAAATAAATATTATTATGATCCCTTTAGTATTAGAAGAATCAGGCGGAAGTGAAAGAGTCTTTGATATTTATTCGAGACTATTAAGAGAGAGAATAATCTTTTTGGGAGAACAAGTTACTAGTGAAACTGCTAATAGAATTGTTGCTCAATTATTGTTTCTTGAAGCAGAGGATCCAGAAAAGGACATTTATATGTACATAAATTCTCCAGGCGGATCCGTCTATGATGGATTGGGTATCTTTGACACAATGCAACATGTTAAGCCTGATATTCATACAGTTTGTGTAGGCTTAGCAGCTAGTATGGGTGCTTTTTTGCTTGCGGCAGGTACTCAAGGTAAAAGAAGCAGCCTTAGACATTCAAGAATAATGATTCATCAACCACTTGGAGGTGCAAGAGGACAAGCCAGTGACATAAGAATTCAAGCGGACGAAATTCTGTTTTTAAAGGAGCGGCTCAATACTGAATTATCAGAGAGAACTGGAAAAGATTATGAAACTATCAAAGAAGATACTGATAGAGATTTTTATATGTCTCCAAACGAAGCTGTTGAGTATGGTTTAATTGATATGGTATTAGATAAGAAACCTGTGAAGATCTAGCTTAATAATTGAGGTGTTCTCTCTTTCTCAGGTATTTTGGTGAATTTGGAAAGAATACTTACAAATTCTTCACCATCTAATGTTTCTTTTTCGATTAAAAGATCTACTAATTTATCCATAGCTTCTCTATTCTTGTTTACTATATCGTAGGTTTCTTTATAACACTCCTTGACCATTACTCTTACACTTTCGTCTATTTGTTTAGAGATTGAATCAGAAACTTCACTTCTAGTCATTAAATCTCTGCCAACAAATACTTCTTGATTACCACTTTCTAAAGCAATCGGACCTAAATTACTCATCCCAAATCTGGTAACCATTTGGCGGGCCATTGAAGCAACTTGTTGGAAATCACCTCCCGCTCCTGTTGTAATCTCACCTTTTCCAAAAACCACATCTTCAGCGGCTCTTCCTCCTAAAGCACCCATTATTCTCGCTTTTAGTTGAGCTCTGCTAACAAGGGTTTGTTCATCGTCTGGAGTAAACCAAGTTAATCCTTTAGCCTGGCCTCTTGGAATAACTGTCACTTTTTGAACAGGATCGTGAGCTTTTACAAGTGAACCTATGAGAGCATGGCCAACTTCATGATAAGCAATTAATCTCTTGCTTCTACCATCTGTTAATGGAGAGCCTTCCATTCCAGCGACAATTCTATCTACAGAGTCGTCAATTTCTGAAATACTTATAGATTCTTTTCTCCTCCTTGCGGTTAATATAGCAGCCTCATTTAATAAATTTGCTAAATCTGCTCCAGTAAACCCCGGTGTTCTTCTCGCAATACTTTCAAGTGTTAAATCTCCTTGAAGTTTCTTATTCCTAGCATGAACTTCTAATATTGATAGTCTGCCCTTGATATCAGGGGCGTCTACAGTTACCTGTCTATCAAATCTACCTGGCCTCATTAGAGCTGAGTCTAAAACATCTGGCCTGTTTGTGGCTGCAATTATTATTATGCCACTATTACCTTCGAAGCCATCCATTTCAGTGAGTAATTGATTGAGAGTTTGTTCTCTTTCATCATTACCACCGCCAATACCTGCACCTCTTTGCCTTCCAACAGCATCAATTTCATCAATAAAAATTAGACAAGGACTATTCTCTTTAGCTTTTTTGAAAAGGTCTCTAACTCTACTAGCACCAACACCAACAAACATTTCAACAAATTCAGAACCTGATAATGAGAAAAATGGTACACCAGCTTCGCCTGCGATTGCTTTTGCTAAGAGGGTTTTACCAGTGCCAGGAGGTCCTACCAATAGAACTCCCTTGGGTATCCTTGCACCTACAGAAGTAAATTTTTCTGGTTTTTTCAGAAAAGTGACAACTTCTTGCAAATCCTGTTTAGCTTCATTAACACCTGCAACATCATCGAAAACTACACCTGTTTCAGCTTCCATTGCAAATCTTGCCTTTGTTTTCCCAAATTGCATTGCTTGCCCAGGGCCTCCAGGCATACCATTCGACCTCCTAGCTAACAAAATTAAACCTCCAATTAAAATAGCTGGGAAAAGTAAATTACCCAATATTCCTAATGCAGGAGGGGCTGTTTTAACTGGATGCACATCAAAACTGATTCCCTCATTTTTTAAAATGTTAATAAGTTCTGGTGTTAAGCCTGGAAGATCTACACGCAACCTTTGAACTTTATTATCTAAATCCGAATCTATTGTCTCTATTACTGCATTTCTACCTCCCTCAAAAATATCAACAGATGTAACTCTTCCTGAATTAATGTAATCTAAAAATCTGCCGTAACTAACTCTTGCTACCGCAGAATTTCTTGGTGCGACAGTAGTTCCATTAGATTTAAGCGAATCAACATTGCTTGAAGATAAAAATTGGTAGGAAAGTGCAATTACAATAAGTATAGGTAAAGCCCATAAAATTAATGTTTTAAATTTCTGATTCATTAATTTGTAAAAAGTTGATTTTAAGATTCTAGAATGAATCAGTGCATTTCGTTGATATTTTCTCTAACTTTATGCTTATACTACTTTTGACAGTATTAAATTTATAAATGAAATTTGAGATCAAGGATAAGGTTAAATTGATTGCTCCAGTGTCTTACTTGAAGACTTCAGATAATATGCCTATGTTAAGACCACCTGATTTAGTGGCAATTGATGAAATAGGAGAAATTTTATCAATCAAATCTCCAGATACTGTTGAAGTAAAGTTTAGAAGAGGTTCGTTTTTAATCGATATTGATAAGATTGAGAAAAACTAACTCAAAAGTTCT
Source organism: uncultured Prochlorococcus sp. (assembly GCA_902606505.1). GTDB lineage: Bacteria > Cyanobacteriota > Cyanobacteriia > PCC-6307 > Cyanobiaceae > Prochlorococcus_A. The sequence goes on along the minus strand of CACLGU010000010.1, from coordinate 11,911 downwards.
GCTTCCACCTTTTAGAAATTTCTAAACATATATCTTTATTGCCAGAAATACTCAGAAAAGGTTTTGAAAAATACTTATTAGTTAATTTAAGAATATCTAACGAAGATATTTCGTCAATTTTAGAATTTAAATCATGTTCAGAAATTGATGGAATATCATAACTAACTAATTGTATCTTTCGCTGTAAAATTTCATCTAATGATTGATTTCCTAATAGAAAAGAACCTTTTAGTTTTTCTTTAGCCAATAATATTTCAGTATCAATCAAAGGATTTAAAAGTAAATCTTTCCATAAAGTTGATAACAGTTCAAAAGCAAAAAGGGCTTTTTTATTTGATACTGATAAATAAACTAAAAATGGAGCATTCCCGCTCCTTACTGGATAATAAACACCTAAATCGTAAGTGATTCCATTTTTTTCCCTAAAAAGTTTAAATAAAGCAGCGCTCATTCCATAAGATAAATATGACTCCAAAATCTTAAGAGGCAAATATTCACTACTTCTACGAGAGCAAGTTTGGTTGCCAACCATTATTACTGTTTGATTTGAATTATTATTATTGAAATCAAATCTATTGTTGGGACTAAAATCATGATTTATATTTCTTAATTTTTCTTCTGAGGGTTTTTTTTCTAATTTTTCTATATTTACTCCATTTATTTCTAAATTATTTGAAATTAAATACTTATCTCGACTTTTGAAATTTTTAAACTCAAGCAAAACATCTTCATATGTAATTTTTGAGACATCATTTGCATTTCCATTTGTATTAAAGGCATAAGGATGATTTGAGTAAACAATTCTTCTCCATTTTTCAAAACAAATATTAAATGGATTCTCTTTATCCTTTTTTAAAAAATCAATAGAGGATTTTTTTACTTTTTGAAATTCTATTTCTAAGAGAGTTGGCTTATTAATTATTAAATCTAATAAGGGGAATAATTTGCTGAAATGTTCATTTAGGGATTTAATGCTTATTGAAATACCATCTTCAAATACTTCTTGATTTAATTCTGCTCCATAGGACGCAATATACTCGGAAAGAGTGAAATTATTAAAACCCTCACATCCTCTGGTAAGTAATGAACTGAGGATCTTGTTTATACCTTTTTTGCCAACACTATCCACATCACTCCCTCCTTTAATCCAAATTAAAGCAGTTGAAAAATTCCGTTTTTTATTATTTAAAAAATATCTTTCTAACATTTACCTGGGGATGCAACTAAAGTAAATTTTTCGCCACGGATATAATCAGTGATCTCCTTAAAATTATCCAAATCATTCCAATAATCTAAATGACTTTCTAAATTATAGATTGAAGAATTTCTCCCCCAAAGAAGTTCATTTCCAAAGAATGAAGAAATTTGTGTAGATGTCTCTAAATTAAAAATATAATTACTTTTTACAATATTTATTGCTTTTTTTATTTCATCCAAAGTCAAGACTTTACAATTTGAGATCTCATCTATTGTTTTATTAATTTGCTTTTCTACCAAATCAATATCTTTGGACTCACAACTTGCTTCCATTATTAGTAATCCGCCTAATTCTCCAGCATTCACATCTACATATATCGATTCAACAAGATTACTATCTTCTTTTAAAATTTTAACTAATCTGCTGTTTCTTCCAACAGAAAGTATTGATGCTAATATCTCTAGTCCAATAATATTTTTTTGATTATTGAGGTTTGGGATAAACCAAGCCATAAATATTCTTGAAAACTCTAAATTATCAAACTTAACTGACTCTCTACCTTTCCTAATTTTTAAAGAAGGTCTATTCTTTAGATTTATTAAATTTGGACTTTTATTTATGCCAGATAGATCACTTTTTTCAAAAATTTTATAAATTTCTTCTGAGAGATTCCCAGCAATTGCAATACAAATTTTTTCGGTAGTGTAATGTTTGTTATGAAATTTTATAAGGTCATTTATCTCCAAGTTTTTAATACTATGTTCAGTTCCTAGAATCGAATTGCCATAATTCGGATTTAGCCAAATCCTTTTCAAAAAATAATTAAATAATCTTTCTTCAGGCTGATCGTTTTGTTGTTTTATTTCATCAATAACTACCCCTTTTTCTTTTATAAATTCATCAGGATTAAAAACTGGAGCAACAACAATATTTGTCAAAAGAGCTAGTGATTCTTTAAAGTTATTGGGTGGAACTAGGACATGGTAATGTACATCATCATAACCTGTTGAAGCATTACTTAATCCCCCTAGTGATTCAATTTTATGGTCAAACTCACCTGGCATTATTTTGTTAGACCCTTTAAAAATCATATGTTCTAGAAAATGAGCAGTACCGTTTTTATCAACATCCTCAAATGAAGAACCTGCTTTGCACCAAATATCAATGCTTATAAGCGGCAATTCTTTATTATCCACAAACACACATCTAGTTTTGCTTGAATGGGTGTAGTACTTAACATCTCCTAAGTTCATTTAGGTTCTCTATTTAAATTCTATTTTGGTACTTTTTAGCCTTGTTGTCTGAATCTTTAACTAAAACAAAATTAACTGACCCTCTTATTTTGGACTTATTACAAAATATTAGAGAGCATAGATCTATGCTTGAGGACCTTAAGAGTATAAAAATTGATCCAAATCTAACTAACATAATATCTAATGAAATAGGCAGAGAACTACTTATTGAAAATGAATTTCATAAAGCAAGAGGATTTAGAAAGTTACATATTGAAGTAGCAGAATTTTCAAGAAATCTCAAAATATTACATTGCGTTTTTTTTCCTGATCCGAAGTTTGATATTCCAATTTTTGGGATGGATTTGGTGAAAATAAATGATATTGTTTCTGCTGCCATTGTTGATTTATCCCCGGCATCACAAAACCAAGGTTTGAAATACGAAAAATTACTTTCTGAAGTTGATAAAAGTTCTTTTAACTTTTTGAGAGAGATTCCTAAATGGGGGGGGATTTTTTCTAATAATGTATTTTTTGCTTCCTTAAGAAGTGAATCTGAAAAAAAAGATTTTTGCAGTGTTGCGGATCAATACCTCTCTATTTTGATCAAATTAAGTAAGAAAGCTAAACCGGAAGTTAATGAGGATATTATCCAAGAGAGAATAGATTTTCAAAAAAATTATTGTGCGCAACAAATGAAAAATGAAAAGACTAGTATGGTGCTTCTAAAATATTTTGATGAAAAATGGGTCAATAACTATATAAAAACGGTACTCTTCGATTTTTAATGAAATTAAAAATACTTAAAAATTTATTTTTTTATTTATTATTATTTATGCCATTATCTTTTGGGGTTATTTCCTGTTCTGGAAATAATAAATCTAATTCAAAATTTAAAGAGGAAATAATTTCAGATTATATACCGCCTATTAAAGCTGTTGCGGCACTTGGTCAACTTTCTCCTTCGGGAGAGATTAGGCAATTGGCAGCTCCAATAAGTCAGTTTGGCTCTTCACCCAGAATTGTCGAAATTTTAGTAAATGAAGGAGATTTCGTAAAAAAAGGTGATATCCTGGCAATATTTGAAAATGGAGAAAAGTTAATTGCTGATCTTGAAAGAAATGAAAATCTAATTAATACTATTAACGATGAAATTTCCCTCAAAAAAGATCAAATTCAAAGGTATGAGTTAGCTTTGAGCAAAGATGCATATTCTTTTGTAGAGTTTTCACAGAGAAAAGATGAATTATTAAAATTGCAAAAGCAGAAAATAAATCTTATCGGAGATAAAAAAAATATCGAGATAGATCTATTTAATTCAAAACTAAGGAGTCCCATAGATGGTTTTATCCTTGGAATAAATACGAGAGTTGGTGAGAGGCCTAAAAATGACGGGATCTTGGATATTGGTTCTAGTCAAAAAATGGAAGCTTTGATAGAGGTTTATGAATCTGACATTGATAGAGTCTTTATTTCTCAGAATGTTGAATTGAGCAGTGAAAATGGTGGTTTCCAAAAAAATCTTAAGGGAAAGGTGATTAGAATTACTCCTCAGGTAAAACAAAGAAAAGTTTTATCTACTGATCCAACAGGGGATGCTGATTCGCGAATTATCGAGGTACTAGTAAAACTTGATCAAGATTCTATAGATATCGTTCAAAACTATGCAGGAATGAAAGTAATTGCAAAATTTATTCCTTAATGAGTTTTCCTTTTTTAAAATTTAGAAAAATACCATTAGCTTGGTTGTTATTAACTAGGCAACCATTAAGGCTAGCAGTTGCCATAGCTGGAATCAGTTTTGCAGGGATTTTGATGTTTATGCAATTAGGTTTTAGAGATGGTTTATTTGATACGAGCGTAACTATTCATAAACTTCTAGATGCCGATCTTGTTTTGATAAGTCCTAGATCAAAAAGTTCTATAAGCATGAGCGGATTCCCAAAAAGAAGGTTAATTCAGACTCTCGCAATAGAAGATGTTGAAAAGACTGCTCCCGTCAATCTTAATTATTTACTTTGGAGAAATCCCGAAAATCTTAAAACTAGATCAATACTTGCATTAGGTTTTAATCCCTCCGATTCACTTCTTTTAGATGAGGGATTCTCAAAGAAAGCTTATAAATTGAGGAATCCATCAAGAGTTCTTTTTGACAAACTATCTAGACCTGAATTTGGACCAATTGAAGAATGGTTCTTATCTGAAAAAAAAGTTGAGACTGAGGTTGCTGGGAAAAGAGTTATTGTTGAAGGCCTTGTGGAGTTAGGACCATCTTTTGGTGCAGATGGTAATTTGATAACTAGTCGAGAAACCTTCTTAAGACTTTTTCCTGCTAATCCTCCTGGAAGTATAGAAATTGGTTTGGTAAAGCTAAAAAAAGGGTCTGATCTTGAATTTATTTCAAGGATATTAAATAACTCACTCCCAAATGATGTTAGGGTTCTTACAAAAAATCAATTTATAGAATTTGAGAAGAATTATTGGAAAAATAGTACTGCAATAGGTTTTATATTTAGTTTGGGAGCATTGATGGGTTTCGTTGTAGGGTGTGTGGTTGTTTATCAAATTCTTTATAGTGATGTTACCGATCACCTCCCAGAGTACGCCACTCTATTGGCAATGGGATATAGAATTAAATCCCTTTTCTTTGTCGTAGCTAGAGAGGGTTTTTTGTTGGCATTGTTTGGTTATTTACCTGCTTATTTCTCTGGTCAAATACTTTACTCAGTTATAAGAAGTTCTACTAAACTCCCAATAATAATGGACGCAAATAAAACTATTTTAATTTTTGTATTAGTTTTAGTTATGTGTATGGGGTCCGCCGCTGTTGCGATGCGTAAATTAGTTGACGCTGATCCTGCCGAAATTTTTTAACAATTGAAAATAAATGGTTAAAGCTAATAAATCAAAAAATAATGTCAAAAATCTTAAAACAGTCTCAATAAATAATTTGAGTCATTTTTATGGGAAAAATGAGAATAAAAAACAAGTTCTTAATGACGTTAATTTAAATATTGATAAAGGGGAGTTGGTTCTTTTGAAAGGACCTTCTGGATGTGGTAAGACCACTCTTTTAACATTAATTGGTGCCTTGAGAACCTGTCAAAGTGGGGATTTAACTGTATTAAATAATCAGTTAAATGGAGCATCAAGGAAAACTCGTCAGATTCTTAGAAGAAGTATTGGAATGATTTTTCAAGGTCACAATCTTCTGAGATGTTTAACAGCAGAACAAAATGTCCAGATGGGTGCCGATTTAATAAAAGGTTTAACATATTTGCAAAGACGTGAAATAGCACGGAATTGGTTGTCAGCAGTAGGATTAGAAGAACATCATAAAAAGTTGCCAAATGACTTATCTGGTGGGCAGAAACAGAGAGTAGCAATTGCTCGAGCTTTATCTGCTAACCCAAAACTTTTATTAGCTGATGAGCCCACTTCTGCTTTAGATAGCGTCACAGGAAGAGAAATAGTAACCCTTTTAAGGAAACTAGCAAAAGAGCAAAATTGTTCTGTACTTATGGTGACCCATGATCCAAGAATTTCTGATATGGCTGACAGGATATTAAATATGGAAGATGGTAAAATATATAGTGCTCATAGTGAGCTAATATAATTAAAAGTTAAAAATTTTATGTCTAAGAGAAGGAATCTAAAAAAAGAAAAGCAGGAACGTAATAGAGCCTATGCTAGAAAATTCAAAAAAAGGAAATTAAGAACTGATGGAAGACCTGATGGTGGAAACGTTACAGGTACAGCAAATAATGGCGGTGCAGCTGATTAGGGAATATCTTTTTTTATCTTTTGGAGTTCAATATATTATGCATATTTAAGACATAACCATGAATGTAAGTATTGTTATACCGACTTACAATAGATTACCTATATTAGAGAAATGTCTATTTGCGCTTGAGAATCAAAAATTAAATACAAATATCAGTAATTATGAAGTAATAGTAGTTGATGATGGATCAACTGATGGGACAACCACATGGATAAATAAAAACAAAGCTAATCTCCCACACGTTATTCTATTTCAGCAAGAACATGGAGGGCCTGCACTGGGAAGAAATCTGGGAGTAATTAAATCAAAATATGAAATTATTATTTTCATTGATAGTGATCTTATTGTTTTAGACAATTTTATAAATTGCCACGTAGAAAAATTACTTGCCTCTTGGAGAAAAAATGATAAAAAATGTTTTACCTATGGCTCAGTAGTCAATACATCTAATTTTCTAAATCCTCAGAGTGAAAAACATAAAATAATGGACACTTCTTTTGCATACTTTGCTACTGGGAATGTAGCGATATCAAAAGAATTGATTTTAAGTGTGGGATTATTTGATACTTCTTTTAGTCTGTACGGTTGGGAGGATTTAGAACTTGGAGAAAGATTAAAAAAAAATGGGACAAAATTAATTAAATGCCCAAATGCAGTAGGTTTTCATTGGCATCCGCCATTTAATTGTGAACAAATAGAATCATTAATTGCTCAAGAAAAAGAGAGGGCAAAAATGGCTTTAGTGTTTTATAAGAAACACCCAAATTTAAGGGTTAGATTTATGATTCAATTAACTCCTCTCCATAAATTACTTTGGCAAATTCTTTGCTTGGGAGGACTAATCAGTGTTGATAGAATCCTTCCATTATTAAGATTCCTAGTAAATATAAGAAAAAATAGACTTGCACTTGAGATACTTAGGATCCCTCTAAATATGATTTACATTAAACAGTTAACTAAATCAAGATAAAAAACTTTTAGAAATACACATCACTTGCTAGAATACCTGAAATAAATTTCACACATCTGACAGTTTCGGGTGAATTATTAATATTAATTCCCCGTCAGATGGAGGCTAACCCGAAACCCTTTTTAAATTATGGCTGTTGTATCACTATCAGAAATGATGGAAGCTGGTGCTCATTTCGGGCATCAAACTAGACGTTGGAATCCCAAGATGTCTAAATATATATATTGCGCGAGAAATGGAGTTCATATTATTGATCTTGTAAAAACAGCATTGTGTATGAACAATGCATATAAATGGACTAGAAACGCTGCAAAAAGTGGTAAACGTTTCCTATTTGTCGGTACAAAAAAACAAGCATCAGATGTAGTAGCTCAGGAAGCTACACGCTGCGGAGCTGCATATGTAAATCAAAGATGGCTTGGAGGGATGCTGACTAATTGGACAACAATGAAAGCAAGGATTGAAAGACTAAAGGATCTAGAAAGAATGGAAAGTAGTGGTTCAATAGCAATGAGGCCTAAAAAAGAAGCTGCAGTATTAAGGAGAGAACTTGAAAGATTACAAAAATACTTAGGTGGACTTAAGGGTATGAGAAGATTACCAGACGTAGTTGTATTGGTTGATCAGAGAAGAGAATCTAATGCAGTATTAGAAGCTAGAAAATTAGATATCTCATTAGTATCAATGTTGGATACAAATTGCGATCCGGATTTGTGTGAAGTTCCAATTCCTTGTAACGATGATGCCGTTAGATCTGTGCAACTTATTTTAGGAAGACTTGCAGATGCCATAAATGAAGGTAGAAAAGGCTCTAATGCCGAAAGAAAAAATTAAATTCCAATTTAAAACTTACTATTTACTATTTTTTATTACTTCAAATGGGAAACATTACAGCAAAACTTGTAAAAGATCTTAGAGATAAAACTGGCGCAGGAATGATGGACTGCAAAAAAGCACTTAACGAAACTGAAGGAAATCTAGATAAAGCTTTGGAATGGTTAAGAAAGAAGGGTATAGCTAGTGCTGAAAAGAAATCGGGTAGAGTAGCGGCTGAAGGTTCAATTGGTAGCTATATACATACTGGATCAAGAGTCGGAGTTTTACTAGAGTTAAATTGTGAAACTGATTTCGTTGCTAGAGGTGATATATTCCAATCTCTGTTGAAGGATGTCTCAATGCAAGTAGCAGCATGCCCAAATGTTGAGTATGTATCAATTGATGAAATACCAGCAGATGTTGTGGAAAAAGAAAAGCAGATTGAAATGGGTAGGGATGATTTATCTGGAAAACCAGAACAAATTAAAGAAAAAATAGTTGAAGGGAGAATAGCAAAAAGACTTAATGAGCTTGTTTTGCTTTCACAACCCTACATTAAAGATAGTTCTCTAACAGTTGAGGATCTTGTTAAACAAGCAGCTGCAAAAATTGGCGAAAATATCAAAGTAAGACGCTTTACAAGATATACATTGGGTGAAGGTATCGAAAAAAATCAGATGGACTTTGCTGAAGAGGTCGCATCAATGCAAAAAAACTAGTCACTTGAATGATTTGAATAATCTCAATAATTACATAGATATAGATAAAATTAATTCTCAATTAGAGAGAGCGGACATAAAAAAAAGAATATTAATTAGAAATATATATATGGAATATGAATTTTATCTTAATCTAGTAAGAGATCTACTTTTCATCTCTGTAGAAAAAGGGCTTAATCAAATATATAGTTATCTAACAATTAATGATAATTTCTTAAATGAAAATGAATTCTATAGTCTTTTTGAAAAAAAAATAAGTAAATTAATATTTACGAATTTGCCTTTTTTAACAGTAGAACAATTAAAAATAAATGAAATTAAAAAAAATATAAATAAAGAAATTAATTTTACTATTTTTGATGGTTCCACAAAAATAAAGGATGATCAAAAAGAAAAATTTCAATATGAATTTGGTTTTCAATTAAAAAAAACCACTCAGTTCGAGATTACTGAAGACTTTTCAAATACTTCTGAATATTATCAAGCTGATTATAATGATAAATTCGTATCAATTGATTTAGATAATTACGACCATAATAATTATTTATCTAGTAGCAATATTACTGAAAACTTAGGATTTGAAAAACAATTTATCTCCTCGCTACTTGAATTAATAGGCGAAGTAAAGGATGAAAAACTAAGACATCCAGAAAAAGACAATATCAAACAAATAGATATTTCACTCAAAAATCAGATTCCTAAAAGTTTTGATTTAATAGACAAGTCACTGGAAAATTTACTAATGAATCTTTCATATGAGATTAATCAAGAATTATTTAAGGCCAATTTAATAAAAAAGATGATATCTAAAGATTCCTTTGATTACTTAGTAGGCAAAAATTTGATGATAAACCATCCATATCCTTTTATTATTAATTTCGAATTCAACTTAAATCGTCCGCTATTAAACGGCAATAATCTTCCGAGTATTATTTTCATTAATATATCTACTGTTGAGTTAGAGTTTAAAAATTTAAATCTTTCTGTTCAAAGGAATAAAATAAATGAGCTCAAAAATCAATTTCAGCATTTGATTAAAAAAGAGACATACTGGAGGCAAAAACAAATATCTTTGAATAAGATACGTTGAAAAAATAACTCTTTTTCAAATGTGACTTTTAGCGGGAATAATAATAAATTAATTAAAGATTGGATAAGACCTCTTCAAAAGTCTCTTACTATTGAAACTGAAAACAAATTTATTAATACTTTAGGAAGAGAAAAATATTTTAATGATTATTTGCATGAATCATTAAAAAGACTAGATAATCTAAATCTCTCAGACGAATATTTAAGAATATTTTATGAATTATCTAATAAATATAATCAATATAATAAATTAGATGAAAATCAAAGAAAAAGGTTAATTATAGATACAAGAAAAAATCTTTATAAACTAGGTAAAACTCAGGAAATAGAAAGTTCTAATATTATTTCTAATAATGTTTTTCTGAATAAAGCTGATTCAAGTTTGTCTTTTGATTCAGATATTTCATTAATAAAAAATGTAGGTAAAGTTTATAAAAATAAGCTTAATGAATTAGGGATATTTCATATAAAAGATCTAATTAATTATTTCCCACGAACATATCTAGACTATACGAATAGAGTTAAGATAATAAATTTAAAACCAGATAATTTATACACATGCATCGCAAGCGTTAAAAGATTTTATATTCATAAGAGTAAAAAAAATAGTAATTTATCAATAATGAATATTGTAGTTTTTGATGAAACGTCTTCAATAAAGGTTACAAAATTTTTTTTAGGAAGAAGATTTAGATCTTACTCCTTCTTTACATCTCAAAAATCTTTGTATACTCCTGGAACCAAATTAGCAATTTCCGGTAAGGTTAAATTAACAGATTATGGCAAAAATTTTGTAGATCCGCAGATTGAAATTCTTAATGATAATAGTGATAATTTTAATTTTTCAGGCAAAATATTACCCTTATATTCATTAGGTGAAGCATTATCAAATATGAGTTTTATAAAAATCATGAAAAAGGTACTAATTTATGCAAAGCAATATCCAGAAATTTTAAATAAAAAGCAACTTGATTCATTATCTTTATTTTCAAAAGGAGAGTCGTTGATTAATATTCATTTTCCACCAACTCAACAGGCACTTATTGAGGCCAAAAAACGTTTGGTTTTTGATGAGTTATTCCTACTTCAAATAAAGTTCCTACTTAGAAAAAGAAAGACGAATAAAAATGTAACTTCTCAACAATTACCTCAAAAGAAATCTTTATTAAAAGAATTTTTAAATAATTTTCCTTTTGAATTAACAAAATCTCAAGAAAATGTTTTAAATGAAATTAAGAAAGATTTATCTAATCCCGCACCAATGTCTAGATTGCTTCAGGGAGATGTGGGAAGCGGTAAAACCATAATTGCAATAGCGTCTCTTTTACTGGTCATTGAAAAAAACATGCAAGGTGCCTTTATGGTCCCAACAGAGGTATTGGCAGAACAGCATTATAAAAATTTATTAAAATATTTGAATCCTCTTTTAGTTTCTGTTGAACTACTTACTGGGAATACTCCTCAAAAAAAGAGAAAAGAAATTCTCTCTAATTTGAACAATGGATTAGTTGATATCCTCGTAGGTACTCATGCGTTATTTGAAGATAAAGTCATCTTTAATGTATTAGGGATGGTCGTAATTGATGAACAACATAGATTTGGAGTTACTCAAAGAAATAGATTACTTAATAAAGGAGAAAATACTAACTTGTTATCAATGACAGCAACACCAATTCCAAGAACTCTTGCGCTTTCCATTTATGGTGATTTAGATGCGAGTCAAATTACAGAACTCCCTCCTGGGAGAGTTCCTATAACTACAAAAATAATTTCAGAAGATGATCTAATTAACTTGTTCAAGATTGTTGAAGATGAGATCAATAAGGGAAAGCAAGCTTATGTGATCTTGCCACTTATAGAAGATTCAGAAAAAATGAATTTAAGCTCCGCTAAGAAAACATTCAAACATTTATCAGAAGAGGTCTTTTTTAATAAAAAAGTTGGATTATTACATGGCAAATTAAGTTCACAAGAAAAGAATGAAGTGATTAATTCTTTTTTAAAGAATGAAATTAATATATTGGTTTCAACCACTGTCATTGAGGTTGGTATTGATGTCCCTAACGCCACAATTATGATTATTTATAATTCGGACAGATTTGG
>CACLGU010000009.1 GCA_902606505.1 uncultured Prochlorococcus sp. | reverse complement strand
AGCCTTATGAAATTGCCTAGAATTAATTAAAGTTTTCATTTTTGTTTCTTTCCAATTGTTATTGATAGATTTAAGATAGCCAAGTCTATAATGGCTATTTTGAAGATATTTACCTACTTCTATTATTTATTCCAATGAGACATTTTGCAGATCTTTTGTTAAATAAAAATAATTCCAAGGCTAATGATCAAGTTCCTTTTATTCAGAGAAGAAGAGGAATTGAAATAAAATCTTCTCGTGAAATAAATCTAATGAAAAAATCTAGCAGGATTGTTGCAACTGTTTTGAAGGAAATTAATGAATTAATTAAACCTGGAATGAGCACAAAAGATTTAGATGATTTCGCAGAAAAAAGGATAAAAAGTTTCGGAGCCGTGCCAAGTTTTAAAGGCTACCATGGTTTTCCCTCTAGCATTTGTTCTAGTATTAATAATGAGGTTGTTCATGGAATACCAAATAAAAATAAAATAATTAAAAATGGTGACTTAGTTAAAATTGATACCGGAGCATATTTAGATGGCTTCCATGGAGATAGTTGCATATCAATTTGTGTGGGAGAAGTTAGTCCAAAGGCTCAAAATCTTAGTGATGTAGCCTATAAAGCATTGTATGCAGGGCTCTCAAAAATTAAAGCAGGGAATACACTTCTAGATGTGGCAGGGGAAATTGAGGATATTGTTTTAAAAAATGGTTTTAGTGTTGTGGAAGACTATACAGGTCATGGAGTAGGCAGAAATCTTCATGAAGAACCATCGGTATTTAATTTTCGAACCAAAGAATTGCCTAACGTCGTCCTTCGTGAAGGAATGACATTAGCTGTGGAACCTATTGTTAACGAAGGGACTAAATTTTGCAAAACATTAAATGATAGATGGACCGTAATTACGAAAGATGGAAAATTGTCGGCCCAATGGGAGCATACAATAGTTGTCTTGAAAGATGGTATTGAAATATTGACAGATAGAGACTTCTAAAAACTATTATTTGTACTTATAGATAATTTGGCAATACAAAAAATTAAATAATTCTTTCAATGGGAAAAGTAAGAAGGTTATAGGGTTTGGACTAATTATTATTAGGTATTTTTTTGAATTAGCTAAATGATAAATTTTTTTTGAAACAAATTTGGGAGTCATTATTCCGATAGGATTTAGTTTTGATTTAAAAGGTCCTAAGATGATTTTTTTAATTATTAATTTTTTCTTTGTATTTTTATCCTGAAGATTTTTTTTGAAAGAAACTAATTGACCAATTAAGGATTTACTAATCTCATATGAAGGATTTAGTGCTGGCAAAATTTCTGCTTCAGATGTGTTTATCCAAATCTCTTTTTTTGTTAGAGAATCATTAGTTAAAGCAATATCTTCGAATATATTTAATAATTTGAATTTGCTTAATGCATTTATTTCTATTGATTTTTCATAATTGGAATTTTCTCTACTCAAATCATAGATACCATGGTTCAAAATTAATATGTCTATCTTTTCTAATTGTTTTTTTAATGATGACTCTTCCCCACATTCCCACTTAATCCATTTATTCGGAGATTCAAGATTTATTTCATAATTAGTTTTACTATGAGTAAATCCAATCACTTTATATCCTTTTTGACGAAACAACTTTGTTAATTCTTTCCCTAGCGCACCTGAGGCTCCAGTAATCCCTACAGTTTTTTCGCTTTTGGTTGAATTTATCATTTTGCTTGATTTTTATGAGATGCCAAATAATTAAAATAAATTTACCAAAAAAAGATTATTTATTTATTTATTTGATTAAAACAAATAAATAAATATTTGTTTAGTTCTGAAAAAAATATTATCTTAAACCTATTGATAAATAATTTTACTTATTATGAGCGATATATTATTAATTGGTTCATGTGAGCCATTTAGTGGTAAGTCTGCAATGGTTCTTGGGATAGCAAAAAAACTTTTACAGAATAAAAAAAAAGTACGCATAGGAAAACCTCTAGCAACATGTATTGAGCTTACTAATCTTCCTTCAATGTCTTATGAAGGGTTAATAGATGACGATGTTAAGTTTATTGGATCTACATTAAATATCGATGAGGAGAATCTAATTTCTTCAGTAGGATTATTGGACAATATATCAGCTGAAAAAAGAATCTTCAATAAAGATTTACTCCCTGGAAAAGGTTTTGATCAAATTGAAGGATTGGTTAATGATGATTTTGAAGGTCTGAATATTTTAGAGGCAGCTGGAAGTCTTCATGAAGGTATGGTTTATGGTTTAAGTCTCCCACAACTAGCTAAGGATTTAGATGCGAAAGTTTTAATTGTGAATTTATGGGAAGATTGTAAAAGTGTGGATGCATTACTTGATGCAAAAAAACAATTAGGTGAGAAATTGGCTGGGGTTGTATTGAATGGAGTTTTGCCGCAAGAAGTCAAAAAAGTTAAAAATGAAATAATACCTTCTCTTAAAGCTCTGGATATTGAAGTGTTTGGGGTTATGCCTAAATCACCACTTCTTAGAAGTGTAACCGTGGGTGAGCTAGTAAGAAGACTAAATGCCCAAGTAATTTGTTGCCCTGAAAAAGATCAATTACTTGTTGAAACATTAAGTATTGGTGCAATGGGGGTGAATTCTGCAATGGAATTTTTTAGAAGAAGACGAAATATGGCAGTAGTTACTGGGGCTGATAGAACTGATATCCAACTTGCCGCTTTGGAGGCCTCCACTCAATGCCTAATTTTAACTGGTTTAGGAGACCCTTTGTCACAATTGATTCATAGAGCAGAGGAATTGGAGGTACCAATTTTAAAGGTAGAATTAGATACTCTTTCCTCCGTAGAAATTATTGAACAAGCTTTTGGTCATGTCAGAATACATGAATCAATTAAAGCTTCTTATGCTATTCAATTAGTTCAAGAGCATGTAAATCTAAAAAGAATTCTCGAAAAGATAGATTTTCCCTGCAATTTTTCAGATAAATGCTAATTTCAAATATAGGAACTTTATTATTTTGAGTCGCTCTTTAGATCTCCCAGCCACTGCAGGCGTTGATGCCTTAGCTCAAGAACTTGCAAAACTTCAAGATAATGGCAAAAGAAGAATTGCTTTTTTAGGTAGTAGACACGTACCGGTTGTAGATATCCACTTAATTGAGTTAATAGCAAGGTCGTTAGCAGAGGAAGGGCATAATATCCTTACTTCTGGATCTCAAGGGGTCAATGCAGCTGTTATTAGAGCTGTCTTAGATATTAATCCATCATTATTAACTGTTTTATTACCACAAAGTCTCGATAGACAATTACCCGAAATAAAGGATCAACTTGAGAGGGTTATGCATTTGGTAGAAAAAAGTGAAAATGATGAATTACCTTTGCCACTTGCAAGTAGTCTTTGTAATCAAGAAATTATTACTAGGTGCGACCAATTAATATGTTTTGCCTTTCACGATAGTGAAACTTTGCTAAATAGTTGTAGATGTGCGGAAGAAATGGGGAAAATGGTTAGTTTGTTATTTTTTGATTAAATTAATCCATTTCCCCTTATTAAAAGTTGATTTATGCTAAAAATATTTAGCGTTTAATAATTTACTATGGCAGAAAGTTTTTCATTTGACGTAGTTTCTGATTTTGATAGACAGGAATTAGTTAACACTTTGGATCAAGTAAAAAGAGAAATTTCTCAGCGTTATGATCTGAAGGGCACTGATACTTCAGTTGAATTAGATAAAGAAAATATTTTTATAATCACCAATAGTGAGCTAACCTTAAATGCTGTTAATGACATAATTAGACAAAAGGCAATAAAAAGAAACTTATCTTTAAAAATATTTGACTACGGTGAAATTAAGATGGTTAGTGGTAATAGTTTAAAACAGACAATTTTATTAAAGCAAGGGATTAAACAAGAAATTGCAAAAAAAATCAGTAAAAATATTAGAGACCAAATAAAAAAAATTAATGTCAGCATCAATGGAGAAACACTCAGAGTTGCTAGTAAGAGCAAGAATGATCTTCAAATGGCAATTAAGCTTGTTAGTCAGTTGGAAGAGTCTTTGAATATTCCTCTAAAAGCTAATAACTTTAGATAAAATATGCAGAAGTTTATTTTTAAATATGGCAGATTATTCACAATCTCTCATTAAAACATTGATTAAAAAAGTAAAAGAATATCCTCGTTTTTCAAAAAAAGAAATAGAAAAATTTTGTTGGATGGCGGTTCATGAGCATAAGCATGGTGTTTTACCTTCTGAATATGACATTAGGGAGATAGATGAGGAACTTTATTTAGAACTTTTGCAAGAATTTAAATCAAATATTTAATAAATAATATCTATATTTAAATTTACAATTATTAAAAAAATATTTTAATTAAATAGCTTATTAATGCACTAATTAGTCTATTTAAATATGATTAATTAAAAGAAAAAAATTAATGTCAACATCTTTTAAAAATGTTACGCCAACAGGTCCTGGTGGGACGGCCACTTTATTGATTGTATTGTCTTTTACTGGCTTTCTCTTGCTCACCCAAGCTCTCTTTGTTGTTCCTTCTGGACAAGTTGCAGTTGTTACTACTCTTGGGAAAGTAAGCGGTCCCTCTAGGAGAGCTGGTTTAAACTTTAAACTTCCATTCGTTCAGTCTGTTTATCCATTTGATATAAAAACCCAAGTTCAACCTGAAAAATTTGAAACATTAACTAAGGATCTGCAAGTTATTAGGGCTACAGCTACTGTTAAATATTCAGTAAAACCTAACGAAGCGGGAAGAATATTCGCAACAATTGCAAGTAGAAATAGCGATGTTTATCAGAAAATTGTTCAGCCATCTTTGCTTAAAGCTTTAAAATCAGTCTTTTCTCAATATGAGCTAGAAACAATTGCTACTGAATTCGCAGTAATTTCAGAAAAAGTAGGTGATACTGTTGCACAAGAACTGAACTCCTTCGATTATGTAGATGTTAAAAGTTTAGATCTTACTGGATTAGAGATTGCTGAAGAATATAGAGCTGCCATTGAACAAAAGCAAATAGCCGGTCAGCAATTACTAAGAGCAAAGACTGAAGTTGAAATTGCTGAGCAAGAAGCTCTTAGGTATGAGACATTAAATAGAAGTCTCGACGATCAGGTCCTTTTCAAATTATTCCTCGACAAATGGGATGGTAGTACACAAGTTGTTCCTGGCCTGCCAGGTTCAGAAGGAGGTAGCCCCCCAGTAATAGTTGGTGGTAGGAGATAATTATTTAAAAATAATCTTTCTATAAGGTTTAATCATTTATTTATTTTTCTTTAAGAAAGATGAGTAAATGATTATTTTTTTATCGCATTGAAACATTCGTCAAAAGCCTCGATAGTTTTATCAATTTCTTCTTCGCTATGAGCTAGTGATGTGAAACCGGCTTCGAAAGGACTTGGAGCTAAGTAAATTCCTCTTCGGAGCATTTCTCTATGCAACTTACCAAAAAGTTCGGCATCATTTGTTTTGGCTTCATTAAAGTTTCTAACTGGCCCATCACATAAGAAAAAACCAAACATAGCACTTACACTTCCACCATTAATAGCTATACCGTTGTTTTCTGCAGATTGAATTATTCCTTCAATTAATCTAGAAGTTATTGAATCAAGTTTATCGTATGTACCATCTTGCTTGAGTAATTCAAGAGTTTTTATTCCAGCAGTCATTGCGAGTGGATTACCGCTCAAAGTGCCTGCTTGGTAAACCGGTCCTGCAGGAGCTACCATTGACATTATTTCTTTTTTACCTCCGTATGCCCCAACAGGTAGGCCTCCACCAATTACTTTTCCAAGAGTAGTTAAATCAGGAGTTACACCAAACTTTGCTTGTGCGCCTCCATAACTTATTCTGAATCCAGTCATTACTTCGTCAAAAACTAACAAGGATCCATTCTCAGTTGTTAATTCTCTTAATCCTTCCAAGAATCCAGGTTCCGGAGTAATAAATCCAGCATTACCAACGATAGGCTCGAGGATAACCCCCGAAATGGCATCAGGATTTTCAGAAAATAATTTTTTTACTGCTTCAAGGTCATTGTAGGGAGCAGTAAGTGTGTTAGCAGTTGTCGTCCGCGGAACACCAGGAGAATCTGGTAAACCTAGAGTGGCTACACCTGATCCTGCCTTCACTAAAAACATATCTGCATGACCGTGATAGCAACCGTCAAATTTAATAACTTTATCTCTTCCAGTAAATGCTCGCATAAGTCTCAAAACCGCCATACATGCTTCAGTCCCACTGTTAACAAATCTAACCATTTCTACTGAAGGCACTGCATCTATAACCATTTCAGCAAGCTTGTTCTCTAGAACGCATGGAGCGCCAAAGCTCGTGCCTTTCTCAATTGCTTCCTGTAATGCCGTTATAACTTCAGGGTGGGCATGTCCACATATAGCAGGCCCCCAACTACCTATATAGTCAATATATCTATTTCCATCAATATCCCAAGCGAAGGGACCTTTGACTCTATCAAAAACAATTGGCTGGCCTCCTACAGACTTAAAGGCTCTTACTGGAGAGCTTACTCCTCCAGGCATTAGTTGTTGGGCAGAAGAGAAAATTTCTTCTGATTTGGTGTAATTTAATATGTCAGTCACGATTTAGCTAAATGAAGTTTTGAGAAAAATCTTGTCATGTTCTAAATTAGAAATAAGTAAAAATTTTGTCAATCAGAATGAAATTCTACATTATGATATTTTTATTGCGATAGTTTGGATTGTAAATTATTAGTTTTAAAGAAATAATTATAAAAATACTATCTCATTTTAGATAACTCTTTATCAATAAGCGTTTCCATGGATTCAAGAAGAGATTCAATTTATTTTTTTATATTTCGAAAAAATTCTCCTCATCCTCTAAAAAATCTTCATTTATATCGTTTAAGTTAAGTTCTATCATTACTGGGGCATGATCACTTGGACGTAAATTACCTCTTGGTGAGCAGTCTATGACACAACTTTTAAGTTTTGATGTCAGTTCTTTGCTTATATATATATGGTCTATTCTCCAACCTTTATTTAATTCAAATGCGTTATTACGGTAATCCCACCAACTCCAATGGCCTGTATTTTGTTCAAAAATCCTGAAAGAATCTATTAATCTTTTTTTCAAAACATTATTTATTGCATTTCTCTCTATCTCAGATGCCATTATTCCTCCTTCATATTTCTTTGGATCATGAATATCCAAGTTAGATGGAGCAACATTAAAATCACCCATTAGACAAATTAATTCACCTTTTTTTTCTTGCTCATCCAAAAATGAAGATAAACAATTTAACCAATTAATTTTGTATTCGAACTTACTAGATTCTAGAGAAGATCCGTTTGGTACATAGACATTTATGATTTTTATACCATTAATATCAGCAGAAATTAATCTTTTTTGATCTAGGAAAATTTCGGAATTTTGATTAGAATCTTTACAATCGTTGAATCCTTTTTTGACATTTTCTGGCTTTATTTTTGAAATAATAGCCACACCGTTGTAAGATTTTTGTCCGTATATCTCTAATGAGTAACCTAATTGTTCAAAAGGTTCAACGGGGAAATTATCATCAATCACTTTTGTTTCTTGCAAACATAGAATATCTGGATTTACTTGATTAATCCAATCTATTATTTGTGAAAGTCTGGTTCTTATTGAGTTAACATTCCAAGTTGCTATTAACAAATTTCTACCAAATTATGTAAAATTAAATTAGCAGATAATTCTGGTATAAAAGAATTTTGAAATTAAATAAAATGAAAAATAATTTTTGCAAAAGCCTGCCAATACCAATAACTTTTGTAATTTCTTTTATTTTGTTAGTTTCCTCAAGAGGTAATTACCTAAATGCGCAAGATTTATTTGAAAAATTAGAAATTGATAACTCAACTAAAACAGATGAGGATAGTTCGGTTCTTCCAACCAATCCTTTTGAAATTGTGGAAATGATTCGAAGACAAAATAGTATGAATGATGCGACTAATCCTTCTGATGCTATTGACGATGCGTTAAAGTCTTTTAATAGTTTGGAGGAAAAATAAAAATTTTAATATGTTAAAAAACCCTATACCAAAAGTTACTAACCAGTTACAGCAAAGAGCAATCGGTATTATTAATGGCAAATATACACCCCATGGTACTGAGCAATTAAATAAAGGCTTTTTAATTGATAATAAAGGCGAAAAAATTGAAACAGTAGTACTAGGTAAAGCATTATCACTTTTAAAAAAGCATATTGACTTAAAGAAAAGCTATTATTGGATTGTTTATCCAAAGAATAAAAATACTCAAAACTTACATTTACAGGTTGCAGGCATCTGGGATCCCTATCAACTAAATGATTTCCCAAATGATTCTGCAAAAACTAACTTTTCTAAATTACTAGAAGAATTAGATCTAAAAGATAATTATTTTTCTGTTCGCGGAGAATTAGTTTTTGTCAACACTCAAAAGAAAGAAATTGTTATTAAAATTTGCTCTGACCTTAAGTCAAAAAAATTAAAAAACAAAAATTTTAAATTAGTCATAAAAGGAGAACTTTCTCTTGAACTTCTTCATAGCTTTGTAAGTTTAGATATTAACAGAGATGGAAATTCTTTGAAATTAATAAATTACGAAGTGATTGAAAAAAGTCTTTCTAAAAAAACTAGAATGAAAGCTTGATATTCAACGCAATTTTACCAGTCAAGAAATCTTTGATTTATGGAAGATATTTTAATTGAATGTTCTCCTGGTATCTCTGGAGATATGTTGTTAGGAGCTTTTTATGATTTAGGGGTGCCTAAAAAAGTCATTGAGCAACCACTTATTGATCTTGGATTAAAGGATTTATATCAAATAGACTTTAAGGAATCAAAAAGTTGTTCAATCCGAGGCATAAAGACAAAGGTTGAGAATATTGATGGTAGTCCTATCAAAAGAACTTGGAAGAGTATTAAGGAACTAATTTTAAAATGCCACTTAGAAGATAAATTAAAAAAAATAATTTATGGAGTATTTGAATCTTTAGCAATTGCCGAAGGAAAAGTTCATGGCATTAAATCTGATTATGTTCATTTTCATGAAATTGGAGCTATAGATTCATTGGTGGATATCATTGGAGTATGTGCTTCATTGAATTACTTAAATCCCAAGAGGGTTTATTGTAATGAACCAACTTTGGGAAAAGGTTTTGTTCAGACTGAACATGGCAAATTATCTGTACCAGCTCCTGCTGTAATAGAGCTAATAAGACAAAAAAATATCAAAGTCTTATCAGACTGGAACTCAATAGAGGGCGAACTCTCAACTCCAACTGGTATTGCATTACTTGCTAATCTTGTCGACTATCTAGAACCTCCTTCAAAATATTCTATTAACTCTTATGGAGTAGGCATTGGGAACCTTAATTTTTCATTCCCTAATTTGGTAAGAGTTTATAAAATTACATCATTTAATAATTCTTCTATTAACGATAATGAACAAATTAGTCCAAAGCGTGAAGAGATAATTATTCAAGAAGCATGGATTGATGACCAAACACCCGAAGATATATCTAATTTTGTGGAGAAACTTAGAATCGAGGGAGCTTATGACGTTTCTTATCAAGCTATCAATATGAAAAAAAATAGAATTGGATTTTCTATTCAAGCAATCTTGCCCTTAGAGAAAAAAGAATTTTTTAGGCGATTATGGTTTGATTATTCAAACACTATTGGGGTTCGTGAAAGGACCCAATACAGATGGATATTACTTAGACGTAGAGGAGAATGTTCAACGATTTTTGGAAATATAAAAGTTAAACAAACTTTGAAACCAGACGGATCAATAATTATGAAACCAGAAAATGATGAGGTTTTAAGATTAAATTTAAAGCATAAAATATCAACTTACGAAATAAGAAAAATAATAGAAGAATCAAGTAAAAAATTTAGAGCATTTGAAAACTGGAAATGAGATTTAATTTAAGTAAACAAGCACATTTGAAATTCATTAAAAAAATTAATTTTGGAAATTTAAAGAGTATTTTCTTTATTTCAAGCTTGTTATATTTTTGCATCTATTTTTTTGATAATATTGATCAAATTTCTTTTGATATCAATTTAGAAAGAAATGGAATTAATCTATTTTTATCATTTTTATTTTGTGTTTTAAGTATTTACTTGAACGCTTATGCATGGAAATATATTGTTAAATGGTTCGGGAAAGAATTTAAAAGTAATAACCTTATCTCTTTTTATGTTTTAACCAATATTCTTAAATATATTCCCGGAGGGGTTTGGCATTTTGTTGAAAGATTTAATTTTATAAAAAAAATAAGTAATCCACAGATTGCTTTATATTCGACGCTTATAGAACCTTATTTTATGTTGAGTGGATCTTTTCTTTTGGCATCTTTTGGATTGATTTTTTCACCACTTTATTTTTTTTTAATTTTTCCTTTATTATTCTTAAATAGGAAATTAATTTATCTTATTTTAAAAAGAATAGGGTTTCTTAAGGGAAAAGTATTAGAGGTTTTGAGACTTCCAAATTCAAAGAACTATTTTGCAGAGAGAATAAATATAATTTCTTTTTTCCCTACTAGAGCTTTATTACTTGAAATTGGTTTTGTTTTATCTAAATTTGTTGGTTTTTATATTTGCTTAAATACTTTTTATACAACTAATAATCTGAACAGCATATTTTTATTAGTAATTTTTTCTTTGTCATGGTCTTTAGGCTTGGTAGTTCCAACAGCTCCAGGAGGAGTTGGCGTTTTTGAGGCTTGCCTCCTTTTTTTTATTGGCAAAAGTATTCCACAAAATATAATCCTCATTAGCTTAATTTATTTTAGGATTATATCAACCTCTGCAGATTTGTTGTTAAGCTTCCCTTTTTTAATAAGAAAACTTTCCAAAAAAATTTAGTTTTTTTTCTCTAAAGTTGGTACCAATGTAATTGATGCAATAAGGCCTAAAGTCATGATAAGGATGGCTGGTAATATTGCCTCTACCATTCTTTCATCTCCAGCATATTGATATATTCTCACAGATAATGTATCAAAATCGAATGGTCTTAGAATAAAGGTTATGGGTAATTCTTTTATAGTGTCTACAAAAACTAAAAGTGAGCCTACAAATATTGGTCCCTGGAGAAGTGGTAGATGAATTCTTTTAATAACTCCCAGCCAATCCTCTCCTAGTCCAAGTGCTGCTTCATCAAGACTAGGGGAGATTCTCTCAAGACTTGAATCAATAGAACCCTTAGAAATAGTTAGAAATCTGACAAGATAACCCCAAATTAATAAGAAAATAGCAATCAAATTAAATTTTGAAGAAGAAATGCTTATTAAAGATAAAGCTAATACAGTACCTGGAATTGCGTAACCTATTCCTGCAAGGTTTGTTATTAGTCCTAATAAAAAGCTTTTATTTGGGCGTCTGGCTAAGGAAATCATTAAGGAGAATAGCATCGTTATTAATGCAGTAAAAAATCCTAGACTTATGGTCCTGAATGATAGGGTAAGCAATTCTATAGAAAACCCTTTTTGTATTTGATCGATATTGAGCAGAACCCAAAAACATGGAATTCCAAAAGAGAAAATTGGAGGAAATAAAGATAAGGTTATTGCTAAATTAGCTCTAGTTTTTTTTAATTCCCACCCTTGAGAATCTCTTGATGCAGGATTCTCACTCCACCTCTTTGATTTTCTTCTAGAGAATTTTTCAAAAATAATTAATGTGAAAATTATAAATAATGCTACCAAAGATAGTCCAATAGCACTTTTTGGATTTCCCTCAATTATCCAATTTTCGGCTATACCTGTTGAAATACTTGGAATGTTTAATAATGCAAATGTACCTAACTCATTCATTACTTCCATACACATTAAACTTATTCCTGTTATTAGCGCTGGTAACGCCATTGGAAAAGCGATTTTAAAGAAGCTCCTCCAGGGCCCAACTCCTAATCCTCTACTAGCATTGATTTGATTGACTCCAAATTTATTAAAACTTTCGTTAGCAAGAATAAATACATATGGATAAGTAGAAATTGAAAGTATTAATACCCCCCACCATAAACCGGTTACTTGATACCCAAAGATACTTCCTAAATCCTGTAAAACAGCTGTTATTAGGTAGGCTGGGGCAGCTAGTGGAATTAGCTGACAAATACGGAGAACTTTTCTGAACTTAAAATCACAATTTGAAAGCAACCATCCATTCAAAGTGCCTAATCCTCCTCCAAAAAAACTTGTGAGTACCATAACTTTTAAAGTTTCTAATACCTCTTCTCTTCCAGCAATACCTAATGAAAAATTTCCACTTACGACATATAGAAATCCTTCAAGAAGAAAATTCGAGATTGGAATGATTACTAAGAGTGCAACAAAAAACGAAGTAAAATAAAATAGTTTTAATTCAGTTAATGCTTTTTTAAATCCTTTAATAAGTACTTTCAAAAATTAATAAATCCAAATACGTAAACTTTAATCTGAGCTAAATCTACATGATGAAAGTTGATTTTTAATAGTTTGATGATCTAAGTCTCTTCCAATTAATACTATCTTATTAGATTTTTCTTTTGTCCATTCTTCATCATCTAGAGAAAATCGTTTTCCAGAAAGGTGAAAAATGTGTTTTCTTTCACTTTCCATAAACCATAATATTCCTTTTGCCCTAAACACATTTTGTGAGATTTGATTATCTAAGAAATATTGAAACTTCCTTAAGGAAAATGGTTCAAATGTCTCATAAGAAACTGATGTAAACCCCTCTATATTATTGATCAAATCGTGAGAATGAGAAGAGTGGTCGTGAGAATGAGAAGAGTGGTCGTGAGAATGAGAAGAGTGGTCGTGTGAGTTTTCTTCTACATCTCCTTTATCCTTATCATATTGAAAAGTATCTGTTTCAAATAGACCTACACTCATTATTGTTTGTAATCCAACTTCACTATTGGTTGATCTCAATATCCTTGGTTCTTTTTTTATTTTATTTATAAATTTTTCGACTTTCTTTAATTTTTCTTCATTGACCAAATCACACTTATTTAGGAGAAGAATATCTCCGTATAAAATCTGAGAATAGGCGACACTTGTATTATTTATTTCAAAATCAAAATTTTCTCCATCAATAACAGTGATGATTGAATCTAATCTTACTTTCTCTCGAAGATCTCCAGCTGCAAAAGTCATGGCTACTGGTAATGGATCTGCTAACCCAGTAGTCTCGACAATCATATAGTCTATATTTTCAGATCTTTCTAAAACTTTGGATACTGTATTTAATAATTCACCATTAATAGAGCAACATATACAGCCATTATTTAATTCGATCATATCCTCTGAACCTTCTATTATTAAGTCATTATCTATTCCTATCTCTCCAAATTCATTAACCAAAACAGCTGTTTTAAGACCAACTTGATTTTTTAAAATATGATTTAAAAGTGTAGTTTTGCCAGAACCTAAAAATCCACTAATAATCGTAACAGGTAATAACTCTTTAGACATTTTGACGAAATTTTTTAAAGAATAAATTCAAATTTGTAATTTTATTGATCGAAAACTTTATTGATTTCTGAAGCTAATGTTTGATCCAGATTTGTAATCCCCCCCAAATCATGTGTAGTAAACCTAATTATTACTTTTGAATAAACGTTTTCCCAGTTGGGATGATGGTTATATTTTTCGCAAATTAAAGCAATTTTAGTCATAAATGAGAAGGCTTCAATAAAATTAAAAAATTTGAATTCCCTCTGGATTTGTTTATTGTTAATTTCCCAGCCGGGTATTTTGAAAACTAATTCCTTCAGTTCTTCATTATGCAAAAGGTAAGGTTCCATTAAATAGTTAGTATTAGTTTTTATTAATTACATTATAAATATTTTACCTTTTCTCACCAATTATATGTACATTTAAAACCCTTCTTTTTTGATCAAATCTATGTTCCCATAAATAAATTGCTTGCCATGTGCCAAGGATAATATTGCCGTCCCGAAAGCTCAAAGATAAACAAGTGTTTGTCAAGGATGTTTTAATATGTGCTGGCATATCGTCAGCTCCTTCTTGATAATGTTTATAAGAAATTTCTTCTCTGTTTTTTGATAATGTTAAGTATGAATTATATGGGACTAAAGATTGCATATATCTTTTTAAGTCTCTCAGCACATTTGGATCAGCATTCTCATTAATAGTTAAGCTACAACTGGTATGAAGAGAAGTTAAATTTAAAAATCCTGAATTAAAATTATTTTTTTCAATAAATAAATTCAAATCATTTGTTATATCGACAAAACCCTCCCCAGTAGTTATAAATTCTAATTTTGAAAATATTTGTTCCATATAAGTAAAAACCCAATTAATTAATATTCTATATTGGATAAAAAATGTATGTTTTATGCAAACATCAAATTTTTTATCTTAAGATGAAATTAAATTATATAAAAATTTTTGGCCGCAATTCAATGGAATAAGCTGGGGGCTTATCTTAAAGAAACTCAAATATTAGGTTCAATCCAAAATACACTTTATTGGGATCAGAATACTGGTATGCCCAAGAAAGGAGCTTCTTGGAGGTCTGAACAACTTACTTATATTGCAAAAATCTTGCATAGCCGCAATTCTTCTGAAAAATTTTTTAATTTAATACAATCCGCTAAAAATGAATTATTAAATACTGACCAAAATTCTAATAATCAACTCTTTATAAAAGATAAAGCAAGAAATATTAATCTTTTAATCAAGGAATTTAATAGAGCTAAAAATTTAGATCCTAAACTAGTTGAATCTTTAGCAAAGGCAAAATCTAAGGGATATGAAAGTTGGCAAGAAGCTAAGAAAAGATCAGATTTTAAAGTTTTCCTCCCATTCTTTGAAGAACTAGTCAAATTACGGATTGAAGAGGCAAAACAAATATCAGATCAATATTCACCATGGGAGACTCTAGCCCAACCCTTTGAGCCTGAATTAACTTTAAAGTGGTTGAATAAAATGTTTCAGCCTCTAAAAGAAACTCTTCCAGACTTGATCAGAGGGATTAACAAGTCAAAGAAATTTCAATGGGATTTAAGGCCAGAATCTCAACAGAATTTATGTTCTAAATTACTTGATGAGTTTGGGAGAGATAAAGATAAAGTTGTTGTTGGAAAATCTCCCCATCCTTTTTCGATTACATTAGGACCTAATGACTATAGGATTACGACAAGAATTGTTGAAGGTGAACCATTATCAAGTTTTTTAGCAACTGCACATGAGTGGGGACATTCAATTTACGAGCAAGGTCTGCCATCACAAAGTCATCAATGGTTTGCTTGGCCTTTAGGTCAAGCAACTTCTATGGGTATACATGAAAGTCAATCATTATTTTGGGAAAATAGAATAGTTAAATCTAAATCTTTTTCGAAAAGATTTTTTAAAGAATTTGTTTCAGCTGGATGTACATTTAATAATTATTTTGAACTCTGGAAATCTATTAATCATTTAGAAGCAGGATTAAATAGGGTTGAGGCAGATGAATTGACTTATGGTTTACACATTCTGGTTAGAACCGAACTTGAAATAGATTTAATTGAGGGAGGTTTACCTCCTGGAGATATTCCAGAGGAATGGAATAAAAGATATGCTGAACTTTTAGGAATAAAACCATCTAATGATTCAGAAGGTTGTCTTCAAGATGTTCATTGGAGTGAAGGTGCGTTTGGATATTTCCCTTCATATTTGTTAGGTCATCTTATAAGTGCTCAAATATCTTCTCAAATGGAAAGAGAAATTGGTTTAATAGATGATTTAATACAAAATGGTGAATATCAAAAAATCATATTTTGGTTAAGAAATAATGTTCATAAATACGGTAGATCAGTTAATTCTATGGAATTGATAAGAACGGTCACTAACGAAGAACTATCACCAAACTATTTTATTAATCATTTAAAGTCTAAAATAATTGATTTTTGCTGAAACATTACTTTTAGAGAATTTGGCTGAGTGTGAGGATGTAAGATAAATAAAAATTATTTCTTGATGGCAAACCTTAATCAACCCCCAAGCAGGATCACACCAAATTTATTGCACATACTAAACGCTTTCACTGATAGCTCAAATACAATAATAAACACTATTGTTGAATTGAACTCTAATACCATAAATAAATATGAATTAATTACAGAAACGGGCCACCTTAAACTTGATAGGGTAGGTTATTCTTCACTAGCTTATCCTTTTGCTTATGGATGTATACCAAGGACATGGGATGAAGATGGAGATCCACTTGATGTCGAAATTGTTAGTGTAACTGAGCCATTGATACCTGGATCTATTGTGGAGGCAAGGATTATTGGGGTGATGAAATTTGATGATGGTGGAGAGGTCGATGATAAGGTAATAGCAGTTCTCGCAGATGATAAAAGAATGGATCATATCTCAAGTTATGAAGACCTTGGAGAGCATTGGTTAAAAGAAACAAAGTATTATTGGGAGCACTACAAAGATCTAAAAAAACCTGGAACATGCACTGTTAATGGTTTTTTTGGGATAGAAGAAGCTGTTAAAGTGATTAAAGATTGTGAAGAGAGATACAAAAAAGAAATTGATCCTAAATTAGTAAATTAACTAATTTTTGTTTTCTCTAAATTCTTCAAATATTTCGCTGAGTATTTTGTCGGCACCTTGGAGCTTTAGTTTCTTTGCTAGTTCTATGCCTACCAGTTCAGGGTCATTAATATTGCCAATAACTTGATCTTTTATAAGCCTTTCTCCATCAAGAGAGGCTACCATACCAGTAAGGTATAATTGTCCATCATCAATATTACTATTAACACCTATTGGGACTTGGCATCCACCTTCAAGCTCTCTTAAAAAAGCCCTTTCTGCTAGACATCTTTGGCTAGTGGCTTTATCTTCTAAGACATTTATAATTTCTAAAACTTTTTTATCATCAGATTTACATTCAATGCCTAAAGCTCCTTGGCCAACGGCATGAAGGGAAATTTCACTTGGTATAATTTGGTGAATTCTTGATTCAAAGCCTAATCTCTTTAACCCAGCGGCGGCAAGAATTATACAATCAAATTCTCCACAATCTAATTTTTCAATTCTTGTAATAACATTTCCCCTAATATCTTTGAAAACAAGATTTGGGTACTTATTTCTTAATTGTGCAAGTCTTCTTAGAGAGCTTGTTCCCACAATCGATCCTTCAGGTAAGGTTTCTAATTTATAACAGTCATTTTTTTTGTTTACTACTAAAGCATCTGCAGGATCCTCCCGTTTTGTAATGCATCCTAATTTAAGGCCATATGGCAAATTGGTTGGTAAATCTTTCAGAGAATGTACTGCTATATCTGCATGGCCTACGAGCATTTGTGCTTCAAGTTCTTTTGTAAATAAGCCTTTGTCGCCTATTTTTGCTAAGGCTACATCAAGGATTTTGTCGCCTTGAGTTGCCATAGCTTCTATAGATACCTCTAAATTGGGAATATTCCTTTCTAGTTGATCTTTAACCCATAAAGTTTGAACCATTGCTAGCTTACTTCTTCTACTAGCTATTTTTAGCTTAAAATTAGTCATTAAATATTATTTTGAGATTGAATTAAAAATTAAGTCGAATCTATTTTAAGCTATTATTTTGCCAGTTTTTAAAGCTGAATATTATACTTAACTTTTTTTATTTTATATATTCTTTTAAAACCCCATTTCGATTTGGATGTCTAAGTTTTCTTAGAGCTTTTGCCTCTATTTGTCTAATTCTTTCTCTCGTCACATCAAAAATCTGGCCAATTTCTTCAAGAGTTTTCATTCTTCCATCATCAATTCCATATCTCAATCTGAGAACATCTCTTTCTCTTGGACTTAGAGTGGCTAATACTCCTTCCAAATCTTCTCTTAGTAAAGTTTTAGAAACATCTTGCTCTGGATTTTCTATATCAGCCTCTATAAAGTCTCCTAGTCTTGAGTCTTCTTCTTTCCCTATTGGAGTTTCTAAAGAAATAGGAAGTTGCGCACTTTTAGCTATAAATCTTAATTTTTCGATTGTCATTTCCATACTCTCAGCGATTTCTTCTTCAGTAGGTTTCCTGCCAAATTCTTGGCTAAGAACTTTTGTGGTTTTTTTAATTCTGGATATTGTCTCGTATAAGTGAACTGGCAATCTAATAGTTCTACTTTGATCCGCAATTGCTCTTGTAATGGCTTGGCGAATCCACCAAGTTGCATATGTAGAGAACTTATAACCTTTTTCATGGTCGAATTTTTCTGCTGCCCTAATTAAACCCAAACTTCCTTCTTGGATTAAATCTTGAAATGATAAACCTCTGTTCATATATTTTTTAGCAATGGAAACAACCAATCTTAAATTTGATTGAACCATTTTTTCTTTAGCTCTCCGCCCTAAGAGAAGCCTTCTTCTAAATTTGGGAAGAGGCATATCTATTAACTCGGCCCATTCTCTTACAGATGGGAAATGTCCTTTTTCTGACTCATATTGAGTTGCTAGCTCTTCTAATTGGAGTAAGTCAGCAATTTTTCTTGCAAGCTCAATTTCTTCATCTGGTCTTAAAAGTCTAATTCTTCCAATTTCTTGGAGATAAACTCTTATTGAATCTTCAGTATAGATACCTTTTGGCCCAAGCTTTATATTCCCGAGCCCTTTATCTTCTTCTTCAGAATCACTAAATTCATTATTGTTATTTTCAATACTGCTTTCGTTTAACTCAGCAGATGTTTGTAAAGTTTGACTATTTTTATTACTATCTTCTTCAACTACTGTTTCTAAATTTGTATTGATTTTTTTATTAATCTTTTTTTTTGAACTGGGCTTGGAATTCTTTGATTCTGCTGCTACTGGACACATAATTGACTCCTTTCTACGGTGAATTTAACTAGATAAAATTTTATTTAGGGCTAATTTGAACATTTAGTAGTAAAGTTCCCCTTAATTTTTAAAAAACATTTTCACAAAATGAGAATAAGAAAAGTTTTCTAAATTGTTGAAAAATTTAAATAGTGCTATAGATTACCTAAAGTAAAAAGTCTTGGGATTTCTCAGACAGGCAGATCATTTTTTGAATTTTCACTCAATGATCAAAGCTTCATGTCTCCCTTAAGAGCAGGATACTTACAATGTGCAAAAAACACTTTGTGGAATGTTCAACAATCCAATACTAAGAAAAAGTTTTGAAGCCGGCAAGTAATCAGTTATTAAATATCTCCTACAAATTGGAAATTTTGCTTGATATAGGTAGTAGTAATGAAAGCTTTTACTATTTAGATGGAAATAATCTTGGAGCAGAAGTTGGAGATATTGTAAGTGTGAGACTGAGAGGGAGATTATTGAATGGGTTGGTGATCTCCAAAAAAGACTTTTCGACAATCAATAATGATGAAGCAAATATTACTGGAGGAAAAAACATAAGATATTTGTTTGTTGAAAGTATTTTGCATAAAAAAATAATTGATGAATCTTGGAGAGAATGGATAGATTCCCTAGCCTCTTTTTATATGGTTAGTAATTTAAAAATGTTTAAAACTGCATTTCCTCCTGGCTGGATTGGTAAATATAAGAATTTTTCTAAAGGTTTAAAAGATCAAATATGGATTGAAGCTAAAAAAGAATTTGATATTAAGAAAAATGGATTAACCAAAAAAGAATTTTTTTTAATGAATACTTTGTCTGAAAAAGGTAATTGGCAAAGTGAATTAATAAAGTCTGGTTTTAATTACACTCTAATTAACTCAATGGTCAGTAAAAATTATCTTGTTAAATATAAAAGAAAAAAAAATATAATTAGTAAATTAAATTCTTTTTTAAATGATCATATTGCAACAAAAAAACCAAATCTTACAAATGAGCAAAAAATTGCATTTCAAGAATTTCAAACAATGAAACCAGGAGATGTATTACTTCTATGGGGAGAAACAGGTTCAGGTAAAACAGAAGTTTATATGAGAATTGCTGAAGATCAATTTCTTAAGAAAAAAAGTTGTTTGTTACTAGCCCCAGAAATTGGACTAATTCCTCAACTTATTGATAGGTTTAGTCGGCGATTTAATAATGTTGTTTACGAATATCATAGTTATTGTTCTCCCAATCATAGAACTTTAGTTTGGAAGAAAATTATTAATGCTAATGAACCTTTAATAGTAATAGGGACAAGGTCGGCAGTTTTTCTTCCAATCAAAAATCTAGGATTAATAATAATGGATGAAGAACATGATGTTTCTTATAAACAAGATAGTCCTATGCCTTGTTATGACGCAAGAGAAATTGCTATTGAAATAGTAAAAAGGAATTCTGCAAAGTTAATTTTTGGTAGTGCAACCCCATCAATGAAGACTTGGAAAAAGTGTATTTTTGAAAGGAATTTTAAATTGGTAAGAATGATTCAAAGGATATCCAGTAATGAGACTCCTGAAATAAAAATTATTGATATGCGGGATGAGTTCAAGAAGGGAAATATAAAAATTTTTTCCAATGAATTATTACGATTGCTTCCTCAACTACGTTTAAGAAAAGAGCAAGCAATAATTTTGATCCCTAGGAGAGGGCATAGTGGATTTTTAAGTTGTAGAAATTGCGGATATTTAATAAATTGTCCCAACTGTGACGTTCCTTTATCAGTTCATCTCGGATCACAAGGAAAAAAATGGTTACGCTGTCATTGGTGTGATCATAAATCGAGATTGATTTATCGTTGCCCAGATTGTCATTCAACTGCTTTTAAACCTTTTGGAATTGGGACACAAAGGGTAATAGAGTTCTTAAATGAAGAATTTCCTGACTTAAGAGTACTTCGCTTTGATAGAGATACAACCTCAGGAAAGGATGGACATAGAGATATTCTTTCAAAGTTTTCTAAAGGTGATGCTGATATTCTTGTCGGAACTCAGATGTTGGCAAAAGGTATTGACATCCCCAATATTACTCTTTCAGTAGTTATCGCAGCAGATGGGTTGCTTCATCGCCCAGATATTTCGGCAGAAGAAAAATCATTACAATTATTTTTGCAGGTAGCTGGAAGGGCAGGCAGAGCTCAAAAAAAAGGAAAAGTAATTTTTCAAACATATAAACCTAACCACCCGGTGATTTCATATCTTCAGAAAAGAGATTATGAAAGATTCTTAATTGAAAACTCGAGATTGAGAAAGGATGCCAATTTATTTCCATTTTGCACGATTTGCCTTCTTAAATTATCTGGTGAAAATTATGAATTAACTGAATCAATTGCAATAAAATTAGCGAAATATTTACTCAATTTTTGTGAGAAAAAGAACTGGAAATTAATTGGTCCTGCTCCTAGTTTAATTGCTAAAGTCGGTAAAAAATTTAGATGGCAGATATTAATACATGGTCCTGAAGGAACAAAGATACCTTTACCTGATAGATCAATATTATGGAAACTTATTCCAAAAAATGTTTTTTTAACAATTGATGTTAACCCAGCAGAGTTGTAATTACCTTGATGGAAGTTGAGGCAAATCTGTACCTAATTTAAATCTATAGAATCTTAGTAAATAAGCTAACATTACAGTTATTAGTATAGTAGATATCCCAATCAAAAGTTTGTTGATTCTCCAGAAAGAAAATTCAAGACTATTTATCTGCCCATGATTTAAATTCCAAATTATTAGATTTTTTGTGATTTCTAAATTTGAATTATTTTTATTAGTAAGGGTAGCTTTATTAGGGTGAATAATTTTGAAAATGAGTTCTAAATTTTCAATATCTTGGATTGAATTTAGATCCAAATCTAACCTGTAAAAGTATTTTTTAAAAAAAATGAAATTTTTTTGAGTAGTATTAATTTCTATATTTGTTGATCCTCCTGCTAACTTTCCAGCAGCGTTTTGGGTGATTTTAAGAACTTGCTTTGTATCTTCTAGATTGAGATTTTTATGTTTCAAAGAAAAGGCTGATTCGTCTTGTTCAATTTCCGCGTCGGGAAAAATATCTTTCATCTTCTCTTCAAATTTTAATTGCCAAGGAAATTTCTTTATGTATTTACTTTCTATCACTAAATTATTGGTTATTGAATCAAGTTCGCTAAGATCAAGGGTATCCTCAACTTTAACGCAGCCACTTAAAAGGGGAATTAATAATAATAGTATTAAAAAAATGATCAGTGAAAACCCTTTTTGAAAGGGTTTGGTTTCACCTGTTGGAGTCTCAGTTACATTAATAAATTTTTTTTCCTTCAATAATTCTCTTTTTTGGCGCAGTGAGTTAAGAGATTTTTTATTAAGTGATGGGTCGCTTTCAAACTGAACGTTCCAATTCTCTGGCTTTTTAATGTCAGGAGAGTCTATAACTTCCATCAAATATTTTGCATTTTCTCTCGTCTTATTATCGTAAGATTTTAGAAGTTCTTTACAAAGTTTTTTAGCCTCCTCCTTTTTATTGATACCACAAAGAGCAGTAATTAATATTGTTCTTAAATTCACTCCCTCTTTACTTGACAAAGGAAATGATTCGATTGAAGGTAAAAGAAATTCAATACAATAATGATATTCACCTTTAGCTAAAGCAAGTTCTACTATTTCTAAAACTTGCTCATAAGTTTTCATGGTTTAAGCGACTATCATTGTCCCTATTCCGGAATTTGTAAAAATCTCAAGAAGTAACGAATGTTGTACTCTTCCATCAATTATGTGAGCTGCTTTGACTCCTTGAGCTAAAGCCCTTATGCAGCATTCTGTCTTTGGAATCATACCTTCAGTCACAATTTTTTTATCAATTAAAATTCTTGCCTCTTTGAGATTCGTTTTTTCGACAAGACTATTTTTGTTATCTTTTTCTTTTAAAATCCCTTGAGTATCAGTAAGAAGAATAAGTTTTTCTGCATTTATTGCAGCAGCAATTTCTCCAGCAACAAAATCTGCATTAATGTTATGGGAAATACCCTCCACGGTTGATCCAATACTAGAAATAATAGGGATATATCCATTAGAAATAAGAGGATCTAATATTTCAGGATTGATTTTTGTGACCTCTCCCACTAACCCATGGCTCCCATCTCCTAGTTCTCTAGATTGAATTAAGTTGCCATCAAGACCTGATATCCCAACAGCTAAGGATCCAGTTTTATTAATGCCTTTTACAATTTGTTTGTTAACTCTACCCATTAGAACCATCTCGACAATTTCCATTGTTTTTTGATCAGTAATTCTTAATCCATTTTCAAATTTAGGAGATATTTCTAATTTCTTTAACCAATTATTAATCTCGGGTCCACCTCCATGAATTACTATCGGACAAACTCCCACAGTTGATAAAAGTGCTATATCTCTAAAAAAAGCATTTTTTAAATCATCATCCTCCATAACAGAACCTCCATACTTGATAACAATTTTTCTGCCTGAGAAACTTTGTATATATGGAAGTGCTTCGCTTAATATTGATACTCTTTGAGAATCATTCATTATTAAAAATCATTAAAACTTGATTGAATTGAGAAGTTAGGTTTTTACAAATATATCCCTATATTCAATAAAAGAGAATAAAATCAAATTCTTCTTTATTATCGTCGATAATAAATTCTGATTCAAGACCTTTGACGAAAAACCTGTTTAATCTTTCTTGTTTTTCAATCCATTTTTCTAGAGGGACAGCGTTTAATTCGAAACGCATTCTGAGACCATTTTTTTCTTCTTTTGTAATTTCTTCTATTTCTTTTAGTTGAGGGGGATTATCCTCGTCCCACAAATTTAAAGATTCTAATGACGATTCAAGATGAGCTTTAATCCCATATCTCCATCTTGTAACATCTTCAACTAGTGCTGTTAGTTCTTTTGGTCTATTAAATTTATTTGTCGCAAAATTTGTCTTGTCAAACAACTCTACAGGAGGTATTTCGGAAGTCTTTAAGCCTAATCCAATTAGAAAAATAGGCACTCCATAAAAAAAAGTAGGTACACTCAAATTAACTGAGTCTGTAAAATAAGCAGTCATTCCAACAAAAGCTAATATACCCCCAACTGTTACTATTAAGTTTCCAGGTGATAGGTATTTCTTCATTTTGAATTAGTAGAATGAGATTTAAATGGTCTAACAAGTATTATGCAAGATCCTAACACTGCAAATCAAGGAGATTTAATTTTTAAACTTGATCAAGATAGAGCATGGCTATTAGAAAATCTTGATAAGGGTAAATGGTCAGAAATCAGAAGCGAAATTGCCGCGCTTGAAAGAAAAATAAGCAAGTTAATTATAAGTGTTCAAGAAAATAGTGTTGATATTTGATTTAAAAAGGTATTTCGTCAACTTCGGGTACTAAAGGTGAACTATCCCAGCTGGAGTTTTTTGTGCTTTCTTTGTTTTCAAATGACTCATTATTTTCTTTTTTATCAGGCTTAATAACGTCAACAGGCGATATTTGATGAATCTTTGAAGCTGTTAGTTCTGGTTGCTTTTCTTTAGTTCCATCTTTTCTAGTGACAGAATTCATCTTTAGACGTCCCTCAATAACAATATTTTGCCCCTCCTTTAGTTCATCTACCATTTCTTGGGCAATATTTCCCCATCCTATGATCTTGAGATCTCTGGTTGGATCTTCACTACGTAATCCTTTAAAATTAACAAGCATTTCCGCAATTGGAGTTTGGTTTTCTTTGGTATACCTCATTTGGGGAGCACTATTAATGATTGCCTGAATTAAACAATGATTCATTTCTTACTATTTAATTAAAGACATACTGATGCAGAATCAAGGAAATTGCTATAAAAATGTTTGGATCCTATCAGGAACTTCCGATGGACCTATAATAGCCAATAGGCTTCTTCAACTTAATTATTCAGTTTTTGCAAGTGTTTTAACTTATAAAGCAGGGCACGCTTATATTGAAAATCCAAAGTTACATATCATTACGGGTAAATTAAATAATAAAGATCAAATAATTAATTTTATAAATAAAAATAAAATCACATGCGTTGTCGATGCTACCCATCCCTTTGCAGTGATAATTTCTAAAAATCTTAGTAATGCATGTAAAGACATTAATATACCTCTCTTACTATTTGAGAGGAAATCTCTAATGAATAACACTAATAATTTTTTTTATATTGATGATTTAAAGGATATAAATAACTTTGATCTAGTAAATAAGAATATTCTTCTTGCAATAGGATCAAGATTTCTTAACGATACAGCTAATTATTATTTGAATTGTAAAGCAAATGTATTTACAAGAGTACTTCCAACGTATGAGAGTATTACAAAAGCTTTTGGATCATGTATTAAAAATTCAAACATAGCGATACTTGAACCGAGTAAAAATAAAAAAAGCATTTTAGAAAAAAAACTTTGTGATTTTTGGAAGATAGATTATGTTCTATGCAGAGAATCTGGAAGTTATTCTCAGAAAAACTGGGAGAGTATAGTTTCTGGAAGTAAAATGAAGTTATTTTTGGTTAAAAGGCCGAAAGTTAAAAATGATTATTCTTACTCTTTTAATAAATACCAGAATTTGATAAATCACATAATTAAAAAATATTGATGTTTAATTCATTATGAAAGTTTTAGTTATGATCACAACTGAATCAAGTAAAGCAAATGCTTTGCGAATGACTAAATTACTAATACAAAATAAACTTGCAGCTTGTGTATCGATAAAGCAAATTTTTTCAATTTATATGTGGGATGATGATATTGAAGAAACTAAAGAGTTTGAAATCACAATAAAAAGTAAACTAGAATTTAAAGACTATTTAATTGAATTTTTAAATAAAAATTCTACATATGATGTTCCTCAAATTATTTACAAAAAATACCATGCTGAGATGAAATATTATGATTGGTTGAATAATACTATTTGATTAAATTTAATTTATTAACTCTTTAAGATCAATATTTGATCTTGATCCTAATTGCGTAATTATTTGTCCCGCACAAATTGAAGCGATCTCTCCGCATTTTTTGAGGGTATAATTGTTTATTAATCCATGGATAAATCCTCCTGCATAGATATCTCCCGCTCCAGTAGTATCAATAACTTTTTCTTGGTTGATTGACATAATTACTTCAATGTAATCTTTGTTGATTATGAGAGAACCATTGCTACCAAGAGTTACAACGCATAATTCACAAAGTGAAGAGAGTTCTCCTTGGCAGTTTGTTAATTTATCTTTGTTAAATAAACTTAAAACCTCTGATTCATTACAAAAAACAATATCTACATATTCATCAATTAATTTCAAGAAGCTCTCTCGATGTCTATCTACGCAAAATGAATCAGATAATGAAAGGATTATTTTTGTATTAGATTGTTTTGCAATTTTAGCGGCTTTAAGAAAAGCATTTTTAGCTAATTCGCTATCCCATAAATACCCCTCTAAATATAAGTATTTACTTTCCTTAAGTAAAGTAAAATCAATGTCTTTTGGTTCAAACTCTATTGATGCTCCTAGGTAAGTGCACATTGTTCTTTGAGCATCAGGTGTGATCAAAATAATTGAATGAGCTGTTGAGGCACCTTCATTAGTGGGTGGAGTATTAAATATAGTGTTACTTTTTTTAATATCAGAAGAGAAGAAATTCCCAAATTCATCATTTTTCACCCTTCCAATAAACTGCACATGGTTACCTAATTCTGCTAAACATACAACAGTATTTGCTGAGGATCCCCCTGATATTTGTTTAATCACTTTGCAATTTTCTAACAATCTCTGAGATTCATCAGAACTAATGAGATTCATTGATCCTTTATCAAGACTATTTACATCCAGGAACTCATCTTCAATATTTACAATAATATCTACTATTGCGTTGCCCAGACCAATGAGATCAACGTTTTTATTCTTTTTAAAATGTCTAAAGGATTCCTTCATTAATTTGGAACTAAATTACCTTAGAAGTGCTCTTTTAGGCCCATGAATTGGGTCTTCAATTACTATGGTTTGATCTCTATTCGCCCCCAACGAGACTATGGCAATTGGAACCTCCATTAATTCAGCTAAAAATCTGAGATAATTCATAGCATTCTCTGGGAGATCAGACAGTTTTTTGCAATCTGCAGTTGAACATTGCCAACCTTTTAATTTTTTGAAGATTGGCTTACATTTTTTTAAGTCATCTGAATTTGTAGGAAAATAGTCTATTTCCTCTCCATCGAGATCATATGCAATGCAAACTTGAATCTCTTCTAATTCATCTAATACATCAAGTTTCGTAACGGCTAGACAATCAAGACCATTCACAGATACGGCATATTTACCAATAACTCCATCAAACCACCCACATCTTCGCCTTCTCCCAGTAGTGGTTCCAAATTCACTGCCTCTATCACAGAGTTGATCATTAATACTCCCTTGCAATTCTGTTGGGAATGGGCCCTCACCTACTCTTGTGGTATAAGCTTTTGCTACACCAATGACTCTATCAATTAAAGTAGGACCCACTCCAGCCCCAATACATGCTCCTCCTGATATGGGGTTAGATGAGGTAACAAAAGGATAAGTCCCATGATCTAAGTCAAGTAGAGTACCTTGGGCACCTTCGAATAGAATATTTTTCTTGTTTTTTGAGGCTGCATGGATTGTCCTTGTACAGTCAACTACATGCTTTGATAATCTTTCCCCATAGCCGTGATATTCTTCAACAATTTCTTCTAATTTAAGTGGTTTAATGCCATAGATTTTTTCTAGTAGGCCGTTTTTTTCTCTTAATGGGATTTCAATCACATCACTTAGCCTTTCCTTATTGAGCAAATCTCTTATTCTAATGCCATTTCGTTGTGACTTATCTGCATAAGTTGGGCCAATCCCACGACCTGTTGTCCCTATTTTGTTTGAACCTCTATCAGCCTCCATTGCTTCATCTAATATTCGGTGGTAAGGCATTGTTACATGTGATGTCGATGAAATTTTTAATCCTGAGATATCAATTCCATTATCAATTAACATATCTATTTCTTTTAGCAAGATTTTTGGATCTACGACAGTTCCCGACCCAATTAGACAAGAAGTATTTTTATAAAGTATCCCTGAGGGAATTAGATGTAATTTTAAGACTTTATCATCTACAACTATAGTATGACCGGCATTTACTCCACCTTGGTAGCGTACGACGACATCTGCCGAACGACTAAGTAAATCCGTTATTTTACCTTTTCCTTCGTCACCCCATTGGGCTCCGATTACAACAACATTGGCCAATTTTAGAAGAGCATTATTTTTGTGCGAATATTTAATATATTCAAAAATCTTGGTTTACTTTTGAAAAGTAAATTAATTGTATTAACTTTCTCTTAGAACCATTTTTTCAGCAAGAGAAAATTCTTTAGTTAAACGCTCTTTAAGTTTATCTGGTAGAGGTCTACTTGCAAAGTTTTTGTAATGACCTGCCATAGCATTTAATGCTGTTTGCATGGTGGTAAATGATTGAGTTTTATTCACCATCCCTCTATTTCTATACCTGGAAATGTAGTCAGTTATGAGTGTAAGAGCCTCACTTCTTACTTCATCTTTATTTGGAGAATCTTTTGGAGTATCAACAGCTGTTTGTAATGTTTTAACAACTGAAATTGTATCTTTTGTATAGTCTCCTGTCATAGAGGTTTTTGCAGCTACGGAAGGGGAACTAAATAGTGTGAAAACAACAATCAAGGATACTGAAAAAGATATAAATTTAATAAGATTTTTTAAAAAAATTTTTGATGTCCAATTAAGTAACATAAATTAGCTCCCAAAAAAATAAGCCTTAAGATTTTTTATTGTACATTATTTTTGATTCAGAAATAAATGTTTCCAATAATTTATCAGTACTAATCTTAAACTTAGTATTATTGGTTCTGCATAAAAGTTCTACTTCTTTATTAACAGAATCCCTGCCAATAATTATCTGAAAAGGAATACCAATTAATTCTGCATCTTTAAATTTCACGCCAGCTCTATCATTTCTATCATCAAGAAGTACATCGATTCTGTTAGCTAAAAAGTTGTTATAGATTTGATCAGTAAGGTCACTTTGTATAGGATCTTTAAGGTTTGTTGGGATAATAATAACTTCAAAAGGAGAAATCTGAATAGGCCAACAAATTCCCTTTTGATCATGTTTCTGTTCGATAGCAGCTTGAGCTATTCTTGTCACTCCTATTCCATAACAACCCATCCATAAATTTTTTAATTTACCATCCTTATCTGAAAATTTTGCATTTAATTTTTCACTATATTTTTGACCTAGTTGGAAAATATGTCCAATCTCGATACCTTTTTTTTCTTTAAGTTCCTCATCATTATCAATACTTATTCTATCTCCTTTTTTGGCATTCCTAATATCCCCAATTAGATAGTCTTTCGCAGCAAAAGAAAATGCTTGAAAAACTTTATGGAAATTAACTTTATTGCCACCACTGATAAACTTTGAAAGGTCACTTGCCGAATGGTCAATTATTTTTGTCCATTTTTTTTCCCAATTAGAACTAGCTTTAATAGTTTTATTATCTAAATCTGGCCCGATAAAACCTAAGGGTAAATCAACTAGATTTTTTTCGATAGTATTTTTGTCTTCAATCTTTTTAAGATTCAGAAGATTTAAATTATGAAGTTCATTTATTAAGTTAAAAAGCTTTACTTCATTAATGTGTTGATCACCTCTTATACATGCAAGAATTGGCAACTCAAATTTACCTTCGAATTGTGCAAGGAATAGTACTACTTTAATAATCTGACTAGGGTCAAAACTATTTTTATCGCAAACTTCGAGGATTGTTTTTTGTTGAGGCGTTTCCAACCACTCTGCAATATTATCTTCTAGTGGAATAGGTTGAGAGGGTAGAGAAACAGCCTTCTCAATATTTGCAGCATAAGAACCACTTTGAGTAAACAAAATGGAATCTTCCCCAGCATCAGCAGTGACCATAAATTCTTTAGAAGAGGCACCGCCTATTGCTCCACTATCAGCTTCAACACCTACTGTCTGTAGTCCGCAAGATTTAAAAATATTTTCATAAGCATTGCCTACCTTTTCATAAAAAGAAGCGAGATCGTTTTCTGAAGAATGAAAAGAATAACCATCTTTCATTATGAATTCTCTACTTCTCATCAATCCAAACCTTGGCCTTATTTCATCTCTAAATTTTGTCTGAATTTGATAAAAACATTGAGGTAATTGCTTATAGGAGTTGATGGTCTCCGATGCAATACTGGTGATCACCTCTTCGTGAGTTGGAGCTAAACCGAATTCTTTACCTTGTCTATCTTTGAGATTAAACATTATTCCTTCACCTGCAGTATATCCTTCCCACCTTTCACTTTTTTTCCATAAATCTGCAGGATGAAGTTGGGGTAATAGTAATTTTGTACAACCAATACTATTGAGTTCTCTATCTATTATTGCGGATATTTTTTCAATAACTCTAAGCATTAATGGCATGTATGCATAAATACCGCTGTTAACTCTGCGAATATACCCAGCTTTTAAAAGTAATTGATGTGAAATAATCTCAGCTTCAGAAGGTGTGTCACGAAGTGTCCCCAGAGGAAATGAGGTTGTCACGCGCATACAAAAAAATCCTTAATAATATTTAATTTTATCAATTAAGATGGAAAAATAATCTAAAGTGTCTTGAGTCCCTCAACGCTGCTAGTCTAAAAATATTGTTTCTGCTAACTTTTTCAGTAATGAAGTTCAAAATCTTTTAAAAGTTAATTATTGCTTAAACATTTTCTTAAGTTTATGGAAAATATAGATTCAAATATTTCTAGCGAAGAGGAATTAGTAGGTATTGATGAAGTTCAAAAATTCCTCAACAGATCAAGAGCTTCTGTCTATAGGTATACAAATACAGATTTAAGAAATCTAAACCCTAGCTTTAATCCAAGAAAATTAAATCCCGAATTTAGAACTGATCAAAAAGAACCTTTAAAGTTTCATCCTAATGAAGTAGCAAGATTTGCAAAAGATATTTTAAGAATTAAGGAGGTTACTGTAGAAGTATTTAATACACCTTCCTCCGCTGCTCAAAATATATTGGTGCAAATATTAGACGAACTAAAATCTATTAGATCTTTGCTAGAAAAAGAGTAATTTAAAAGTTACTCTTCAATGTTTTGATTTATTGACATTTTGAATGTAGGATAATGATGTTTAATTATCTCCTTAATCTTTACCAATTAAGAGTTATTGAGTTACACGAAATCAAAGCAGTTTATTCAAAGTAAATCAAGCGAAGAATCTTCTCATGGTTCTTCTCGAGGTGATTTTGAAAGAGATGATGACGACCCCTTAAGTATAAGGAGTTTATCAATAACATCTTTAGGTATTATTTTTGCCATTTTGACAATTTTTTTACCTTCGATAAGTATTTTAATTGGAAGACCTTTATCTCAAGGAAACGAGATAATTCATAATCACGATTTTAAAAAAGATGGACCTTAGTTCAATACCTCCATCTCCAATGAAGGGAATAGTAAATATCGTTGTTGAAATACCTGCAGGGAGTAGGAATAAATATGAATATTGCTCTGATGCAGGAATAATGGCCTTAGACAGAGTATTGCATTCTTCAGTGAGGTACCCTTTTGATTATGGTTTTATCCCAAATACCCTCGCTGATGATGGAGCTCCTCTTGATGCAATGGTGATAATGGATGAGCCTACCTTTGCTGGTTGTTTAATAAAAGCTAGACCTATTGGAGTTTTGGATATGCATGATTGTGGTGCATATGATGGGAAACTTTTATGTGTGCCTATGGCTAATCCTAGACAGGCTAATATAGTAAGCATTAATCAAATTGCTCCAAATCAGCTTGAGGATGTTGCTGAATTCTTTAGGACAAGTAAAGGACTTGATGGAAGAACAGTTCAAATTGATGGTTGGAGGGATGTTGATGTGGTTGAAAATTTATTGAAAAGGTGTCTACTCATAAAAAAGAAAAATTTTAAAGTTCTTAAGAAATCAAAAATTAGTAAATTAAATTGAAAAAAATAATTTTTTACAGTTATTTAAAATGCTCTACTTGCAGAAAAGCTGCAAAGTGGCTTAAAAGCAAAGATTTCGAATTCCAATTAATTGATATTGTAAAAGACCCACCACTTGTTAATTATTTAAATCTAGCTTTAGAACAATACTCTGATGATAAGAAAAGAATTTTTAATACAAGAGGTAAAGCCTTTAAAACTCTTGATCTTGATATTTATTGTTTATCAAGCGAAGAAATTATTCAACTTCTTTTAAGTGATGGCAAATTAATAAAAAGACCATTTTTGATTTATGAAGGGAAAAAAGTAATATTAGGTTTTAACGAAATTGAATATGCAAAACAATTTGTATAAGGTTAATAAATCAAAACTTTATTAATTTTATGCGTGCTTCTATTAAAATTTTTTTAAAAGAATGGGGTCTACTAATTTTATTAACTTTTTTTGTTTCTTCTTGTAGATCTTTTTTCGCAGAACCTCGTTACATACCCTCTGGTTCGATGCTCCCAGAATTACAAATAAATGATAGGCTAATTATTGAAAAATTTTCTCTAAGAAACTCTTTACCAAAAAGAGGAGATATTGTTGTTTTTAACTCTCCTTACTCCTTTGACGAAAAATTAATTTCATCAAGATCTAAGCCTCTACCAACAAAAAGATATTGTTTTTTTATGAGTTTTCCTCCAATGTCTTTTATTCCTGGTTTGAGGGATCAAGCATGCGATGCGTATATTAAGAGAGTGGTTGCTATTCCGGGAGAAACTGTCAGTGTAAATAAGAAGGGTGAATTAATAATTAATAATAAATTAATTGCTGAACCTTATGTCTCTTACAAGTGCTCATCATCCCTCTTTAATGACTGCGGTGAATTTGAAAATATAAAAGTTCCTAAAGATCATTTTTTGGTTTTAGGTGATAACAGGTCAAATAGCTGGGATGGTAGATATTGGCCCGGAAGTAAATTTCTTCATAAAAAGGAGATAATTGGTAAAGCATATTTCAGATTTTGGCCTCTTAGTCAAGTTGGTTTTTTCAATAAATAAACAATTACTGATTACTAAGACTTTATGAGAATAATATTGTAAGAATTTTTTAAATTTAA
The DNA here is from genome assembly GCA_902606505.1 of uncultured Prochlorococcus sp. Lineage (GTDB taxonomy): Bacteria > Cyanobacteriota > Cyanobacteriia > PCC-6307 > Cyanobiaceae > Prochlorococcus_A. Next base: position 10,155 of record CACLGU010000009.1, on the reverse strand, counting down.
AGTGCTCCTGAAGCAGTTGAATCAATTATTCCTCCTAGGTGAGTTGTAATGTTTAGAGCGCTAATCACAGGGGGCTTTTGGGGATCATTAAAAAGGTCAATAATAGTTATGCCACCATTGCCTTGTTTTATCATCCAAATATTTGAATAATTAATACCAAGTATGTTGCATATTAGAGTTTTATTGACTGCATCATGAGCAACCAGAAGGCTTAGATCATTAACCTTTTGAGATAAACAAATTTTGTCAAAAGCTTCTACAGACCTTTCTGATACATCTTTAATAGATTCACCTTCGGGCATTATTACTTCTTCAGGTTTATCATGCCAATTTTTTAGTAAAACAGGCCACTGTTCTCTGATTTCTGCTTCTAGTTTACCCTCCCATAATCCGTGACTAATTTCTACAAGTGAATCTATTCTTTCTATTTTTAATTCTTTGTTATTTTGAAGAATGATTTGTGCAGTTTCATAAGGCCTATGCATTGAACTTGAGAATGCCTTATTGAAAGAAATATTTCTCAAATATTCAAAAGTCTTTCTAGCTTGATCTTTTCCGTTTTCATTTAAAGGGATATCAATTTGGCCTTGAAATCTACCCTCTTTGTTCCAGTTTGTTTCACCATGCCTTATTAGAAATATTCTGGAATCTCCAATTTGATTTGGAATATTTTTATTAAGATGGGAAGTTTGATTTAAGCATTCAATTTGGGTTTTAAAAGAGTTATCTTTCCTTGAAATATTGAGAATCGAAAAAGAAGCATTTTCTAATCTTATTTTCCTAAAACCTTGCTTAGGCTTTCCTAATAACAAAAGAATTAAACATCTGAGAATCGCATTATGACCTACAATTAAAATATTTACATCATCTTTTTCTAGATAAACTTTTAAAATCTCCTCTACAAAATTTGTTGCTTGAAAAAATAACTCCTGAATTGGTTTATAAGTTTTATTATTATTTCTTTTTAAGATTAGATTTTCTGGATCATTTTTCCATATAGGGTAAATTTCTGGAAATTTCTTTTTTATTTCATCAATTTTTAGACCAGACCATTCAGCAAGATCTACCTCTAGCAAATTATTATCAAATATAATATTTTGTTCTTTATTGAAGGTCTTTTTAATTGTTTTTGCAGTCTCTGCCGCTCTCACAAGTGGAGAGGAATAGATTTTATCGAAGTTTATTTTTGATAATGCTTTTCCTGCTTTTCGAGCTTGTTCGTATCCTTCATTAGTTAATAATGAATCGTCTGTTCTTCCTTGAATTAATCCTTTTGCATTGAAACTGCTTAGTCCATGCCTAACTAAAACTAATCTTATAGCCATTATATAAATTTGAAGATTAAGATAATTTAATCATCTCATGGTGTGATTAAAATAGATACAAAATATAAGGAACTTCAATGATTACTAACTATAGTTTTCAATAATATAATTTAGTTATGTTTTTTAAAAATATTTCCAAGTCAAAACTCACTTTAGCTTTTATTTCTATAGTCATAACTTTTTTTGTATGGCAACAAGGCCTAAGAGATAGCTTAAATAGACCATCGGTCACATTTGATATTAGTCAAAAAGAGCAAGAAATTGCTGAATTATCTGTCCAATCAATACCTGTAAATCTTAAAAAATTTTTTATCATTAATGATCCTGTTGATCAAATAAATAAATCACTTTCTGATGTCTCATTTGAAGAGCTAACAGAAAGAAATAAATTAATTCGAATAATTACTTCGGAATCAAATGATCCTATAATCTATAAAAATATATCCAAAGATTTTGAAAATAAAAACTTTAAATTTCTGATTGATGAGATAGAAAAAAAATCTAATAATAATTCATATAAACCAAGTTCTGATAAATTTGATTTATTTAAAGGTGATAGATTTTTATATCATCTTTTAAGCAGGAAATTTGATTTTGACGATAGTGCATTAATAACAAAATCATTTTCAAGCAAAATGTTTTTTAAGATATTAGCCATAAGACTAATACCACTTTTAACAATACTTATTGGCTCTATTCTGGCTTTAAAAATATTATGGAAAATCATATTTTTGAAAAAGTTTGGTTGGAAAGAAATTAAATACTTAGATTTAGAATTAATAGATATGGTTTTATTAATTGCAGGTGGCTTTGTTGTTTTAGGAGAAGTGGTATCACCTTTGTTTTCTATCAGTTTGGTTGAACTTTTCTCTAAAAATATCTCTAATGAATTGTCCCAGTCTTTAAAAATTTTCTTTGGATATCTTTTTATGGCTATTCCTCCATTAGGGATAGTTTATTATCAAATAAAATCTTTGAATGGTGAATTTACTTTTAAAAAGGATTATTTACAGTTCAATTTCTTGCCCGTAAAATATGCAATTATTCAGGGCATTAAAGGTTGGTTAACAATTGTTCCTTTTGTTTTATTGATCTCTCTAATTATGAATAGTCTGATCGATAATCAAAATGGTAGTAACCCTTTGCTGGAAATTGTTCTTAATAATAATAATTACTTCTCATTTTTTCTATTATTTGTAACAACAACTCTACTAGCTCCTCTTTTTGAAGAGATTATATTTCGCGGTATTTTACTACCAACTCTCTCAAGAAATTTTGGAGTAATTTCGGGCATTATAGTTTCAGCTTTTATCTTTGCATTAGCTCATTTAAGTTTGGGAGAAATGCCGCCATTATTTATTCTAGGAATTGGATTAGGCATTACAAGGATTGCATCGGGGAGTTTGTTCTCATCAGTTATTATGCATTCTTTATGGAATGGATTGACTTTCTTTAATTTGTTCTTATTGAGGACATAGAATTTAATTTTTTACTTGCGAATCAAACAAATAGATGTTTATTTAATTAATAATACTTCTTTATTAAAAATAATTAATAGATGAAACCTTATGGGAATCAACTTAATTTTAAAAAAAAAGTTTTATATGAAAGTAAAAAAAACTCCGAAAAAATATCTACATCTAATATCAAATTACTACATCAAATTTTTGACACCATTAATATTTCTCTTTTGGTATTAATTTTCACCTTATTTTTCTTATCTTTTGATAGTCAAAGAAAATGGTCAAATACATTTATAACCTTATCTAAAACAAGAACCATCAATAATAACCTCATTGAATATATTTCTACAATTGAGGAATTTTATATTAGTGAACTTGAGTCTCTCAATATTTATAGAAAGACTAAACCTGAAGATTTAATTTATCTAGAGAAACTTGCAGAAAAAAAAGAAAGTTTATTTAAGAAAAATTTAAGTAGTTTCATTGAAGGTTTTAGTGATAGCAAATATGAAAGGGGATATTGATGAAAAAATACAAAAAAATTGTTCGTCTAATACCACTTGATCAAAAAAGATTTAAATTTCTCTATATTTTTAGCTTAATTTTAATATTTTGTTTGTTTGGGAGGTTAGTAAAATTGCAAGTCTTTAACGCCTCTGAATTGCAAAGGAAAGCTAGATTAATTCAGTCTTCTAAAACTAATTCCTTAAAAAAAAGGCGATCGATTGTTGATAGAAATAATAGACTAATTGCTTACGATAAACCGCTCTATAAATTATGGGCCCATCCAAAATATTTTAATTTTCCTGGTGATTCAATTAACAAAATTCGTAGTATTGAAGAAGTTACAGAAAAATTGTCAGATATATTGAATATTAATGATGAAATACTTTTGAGAAAATTTGATAATAAAATAAGTGGTATCAAGCTTTTGGATAAAATTTCCGCAGAAAAGGCAGAAAAGATTAAAAACCTTCAAATAAGCGGAATTGATTTGTTTAAATATTCACAGAGATATTATCCACAAGGGGAGCTTTACTCTAACCTTGTCGGTTTTGTTAATGATGAGAATATAGCTTCAGCAGGTTTAGAGCTTCACTTAGATAATCAAATTAAAGTTTTTAATAAAAGTAATTTAATAAAAAGAGGAGGAGATGGAACTCCTCTACCGGATAATTCAGCCCCTGGCGATTTTATTTCTGATTACAAAAGTTTAGGCCTAACTATAGATTCAAAATTACAGCAAGCATCATTCAATGCATTATCAAAGCAAGTAAGCAAATGGAAAGCAAAAAAGGGATTTGCCATAGTTATGGATGTTAATAATGGTCGGATTCTCTCCTTGGTTACAGTCCCGTCGTATGATCCAAATAAATTTTGGGAGTATGACTCTGAACTATTTAGGGGTTGGTATTCTCAAGATTTATTTGAGCCAGGTTCAACTTTTAAACCTATTAATCTTGCCTTAGCTTTAGAAGAAAAAGTGATCCAGAAAGATGGATTTGTTGAAGATATTGGAAAGATTAATGTTGGAGGATGGACACTTTCTAATTGGGATAAAAAAGGTAATGGATACATTGACTATCCAAAAGTTTTGCAGGTTTCAAGTAATGTTGGGATGGTAAAAATAATGCAAAATTTAGACCCCAAAATTTATTGGGATTGGCTAAAAAATTTAGGTATAAATAAAAATTTAGAGACTGACTTATTTGAATCAACTGCTGGCCAACTAAAGAGAAAAGATTTATTTGTAAATCAATCAATTGAGCCTGCCGTAACTTCTTTTGGTAAAGGGTTCTCTATTTCTCCACTTAAATTGGTTCAACTTCATGCGTCCTTAGCAAATGGGGGTTTTGAAGTGACTCCTCATGTAACTTCAACTTTCAAAGAAAGATTTAATAAAAATCCAAAAAAACAATTTTTTTCATACGAGGTTTCTAAAACTGTTCTTGAGTGGATGGAGAGCGTGGTTGATAAAGGGAGTGGATCTGGAGTGAAAATCGAAGGTTATAGGATAGCGGGGAAAACGGGCACTTCTCAAAAAGCCTTAAATGGTTCCTATACAAGCAAAAAAGTTTGTAGTTTTGTAGCGACCTTACCAGTTAATGATCCAAAATATGTTGTCCTTGTAGTTGTAGATGAGCCATCTAAATCATATGCATATGGTTCAACTGTCGCAGTACCAGTCGCGAAAGAAATTATCGAGAGTTTGATAGTGGTTGAAAAAATACCTCCTCAGATTAAAGATCACGGAATGATTGTTAAAAAACCCTAAAATTTTCCAATTTTATAAATAATTAGTTCATTATCTGATGATTTCATAAGGAATAAAAGCTAGGTTGTGTATATGTATGATTATCTAGACATGAAATCAATTTTAGAACAATTGTCCTCAATGACCGTTGTTGTTGCTGATACTGGAGATTTAGATTCGATAAAAAAATTTAAACCAAGGGACGCCACCACCAATCCATCGCTAATACTTGCTGCTGCTAAGAATCCTGATTATGTGAAATTAATTGATAAAGCTTTAGAAAGTTCAGAAAATACCTTGCCCCAAGGATTCTCTGAAATTGAATTAATTAAAGAAACTGTTGATCAAGTTTCAGTATTTTTTGGAAAAGAAATATTGAAACTTATTTCAGGGCGAGTATCTACAGAAGTTGATGCAAGACTGAGCTTTGATACCGAAGCTACAGTAGAAAAAGCGAGAAAATTGATCAATCTTTACAAAAATTTTGGAATTAAAAAGGAAAGAATTTTGATCAAGATTGCTGCTACTTGGGAAGGAATTAAGGCAGCTGAAATTTTAGAAAAAGAGGGTATTATGTGCAATCTAACTTTACTTTTTAACTTCTGCCAAGCTGTAACTTGTGCTAATGCAAATATAACCCTAATTTCTCCATTCGTTGGCCGTATATTGGATTGGCATAAAGCAAAAACTGGTAAAACTAGTTTTGATGGTGCTGCAGACCCTGGTGTTATTTCGGTTACACAAATTTACAAGTACTTTAAAGAAAAGGGATTCAAGACAGAAGTAATGGGAGCGAGTTTTAGGAATCTTGATGAAATAAAAGAATTGGCTGGTTGTGATCTTTTAACAATCGCACCAAAATTTCTTGAGGAACTAAAAAAAGAAAAAGGAGAGTTAATTAGAAAATTAAATGTAAGTACTCAAATAAATAGTTCTATTGACTACGAATTTCAAGAAAAAGATTTCAGATTAAGTATGTTAGAAGATCAGATGGCGAGCGAGAAGCTTAGTGAAGGTATCACTGGATTCAGTAAGGCTATAGAAGAATTGGAAGAGCTGCTACTTAAGAGATATTCAGAAATTAAAAATCATAAATTAATTTCTGCTAACTAAATTTAAGTTTGAATTGAAAAAGAATTAAGTCCCAGTGTTTGTTAAAAGTCTTCTGATAACTCTCTTTGCAATATCTTCATAACTCATTTCTCCTGATAATATTTGAGCAATGCGTTTAGGGGCTGTTTTTCTTTTGACACCTAATTGGTATCCAGTTCTGGGAAATCTGTAAAATACTTGGGCTATTCTCCTTCCCCAAGCCATTGATTTCCCCCAAATGTTGTTAATTTTTTTGGTATAAATATCTAAATCATCTACTTTTCCTAATAGACATTGATCTATGTATTCTGCAGCATAAAAACTGCTAATTAAAGATGGTCTAATTCCTTCAGCTAAAAATGGATCACATAGAGATGCTGCATCTCCAACCGCTAAAACTTTGTCACCATTAATTGAGTGGAAGCCATTCCATATTCTCAGTTTCTTACTAATTGTTTTATGAGGAAAATTATCAAAGCCGAAGCTTCTGATCACTTGTTTATTTATAGCCTGATTTTCTAAGAGACCATTATTTATAAAAGTACCTAAACCAATATTTAAGCTTTCTCCTAAGGGGAATGCCCATGCAAACCCATATTTTATAAATCCAAACTCAAATCTAACTGCATCTCTAGGAATATCACCTAAACCTTTCAATCTTAATGAGATTGTGTTCGCAAATTTAGGTTTTCTTGGCCCTAAATTGAAATATCCTGCCCATCTGGATTGGGACCCATCTGCAATAACAAGAAATTCTGATGTATATTTTACTTTGTTATTGCAAGTAATTTCCCATTTATCATTTTTTTTTATGATTTTTTCTATCAATAATTGTCTCATTATCTGAACTCCATTACTCAAGGATTCATCGAGTAACAATTTATCAAGTTTCTCTCTTTTAATAATCCAAAAAGGGGATTCTCCAGTCAGATCAGCTGTCACATTATCTGCGGCCTTCCATCTGAATTCAACATTCTTAATTTTTGATTCTATGGAATCTTCTATATCTAGAGGAAGTAATCTTTGCATTGAAGATGCCATCCCACCTGCACATGGTTTGTAATCTTGATATTTTTCTTTTTCAATAATTAAAACAGAATATCCTTTCTTAGATAGGTTAAGAGCAGTGGAAGATCCTGATAAACCTCCACCAATTATTAAGACATCAAATTCTATCAAACTTTTAGAATTTCCTTCTCTTTTTCGGACAATTTAGTTTCTATTAAAGCAATATATTTATCTGTAATTTTCTGAATTTCAGATTGATTGTCTCTTGATTCGTCAATAGAAATGAGACCATCTTTTTCGTCTTTTTTTTCTTTATCAACAGCATCTCTTCTAATATTTCTCAAAGCTACTTTTCCTTCCTCTGCATATTTAGAGGCTAATTTACAAAATTCTTTTCTTCTATCCTCTGTTAAAGGAGGAACATTTATTCTTACAACTTTCCCATCATTATTTGGAGTTATACCTAAATCACTCATAGAAATAGATTTCTCTATCGCTTGTAAACATGAAATATCAAAGGGTTGTATTGAAATTGTTTGTGAATCAACAGTGTTTATTGTGGCAAGTGATTTGATTGGTGTTTCTGCACCGTAGTACTCAACACTTACTCTGTCTAACAATGAAGCATTAGCTCTACCTGTCCTAATTGTATTAAAGTTTCTTTGAGTTGCTTCAATACTTTTATTCATATTTTCTTGAATTTCTTTTTCTTTCATAATAAAAAAAATTAAATAAGCTTTAACTAATTAATGAACCTATAGGATCCCCAGCAACAGCTTTGGAGATGTTCCCTTTCTTGAATATATCAAATACCATAATAGGGATATTGTTATCTTTGCATAGTGCAATTGCAGTACTATCCATTACTGCGATTTCATCACTAAGAACTTGTTGATAGCTAAGAGCAGAATATTTTTTTGCATCTTTAAATTTATTAGGATCACAATTATATACCCCATCAACTTTGGTAGCCTTCATAACAACTTCAGCATTAATCTCTGCTGCCCTAAGAGCCGCTGTAGTGTCAGTTGTGAAAAATGGATTTCCGCATCCACCTCCAAAGACTACAACTCTACCTTTTTCAAGGTGTCTCATAGCTCTTCTTCTTATATAGGGCTCTGCAATTTCCTGCATTTCTATCGCAGTTTGAACTCTGGTTTCAACTCCTACTCTTTCTAAACCATCTTGAAGTGAAATTGCATTCATTACTGTTGCGAGCATCCCAACATAATCCGCCGTCGCTCTATCCATGCCATCTGCAGAGCCTTTAAGCCCCCTAAAAATATTTCCACCCCCAACAACTATTGCAAGTTGTACATTATTTTCGACTACTTTTGAAACGTCCTCTGCAATTGACTGAACTATAGCAGGATCAATACCATAAGGTTTTTCACCCATTAGTGCTTCACCACTAAGTTTTAAGAGAACTCTTTTGTAAGTCATTCAATAATTGTACTTTTTAGACCTTAGCAAGTAAATGCACCAAATTTATTTTTTGTTCAGATATTGCTTGCGTCTTTAAACATTTCTAAACCTGCCTAAAGAAAATTTAAATAATAATATGCTTTAACTAAAATTCAACACACTTTTGTGCTTTTATTCCTTGTTCTTTAAAAGGATGTCTTATTAATTTCATTTCTGTAACTAGATCAGCGTTATTGATAATTAAATCAGATGCTCCCCTTCCAGTTAAAACAATATGATTTTTCCTATTATTTAAGCCTTTTAAAAAAGTGATTATTTCCTCTGGTGCAAGATAACCAAGTTTTGTAGCAATATTAATTTCATCTAGAATGATAAGTTTATAAGATTCATTTTTTATGTATTGTTTGGCTAGTTGCCAAGCATCTTGAACTAATTTTTCATCTCTTATTCTGTCTTGTGTTTCCCAAGTAAATCCTTCTCCTAATGAATGCCAAGATATGTTTGAAGACAAATGTTTAAGTGCTTTTTCCTCTCCAGTGGTCCAGCCACCTTTAATAAATTGAATTATTGCCACTTTATGGCCATGCCCTATAGTCCTTAAAGCCATACCTAAAGATGCAGTTGTCTTGCCCTTTCCATTCCCTGTAAAAACAATCAATAATCCTTTGTTTGCTTTTCTAATTTGTAGTCTCTCTGCTTGAATATCTTTTCTTTGCTGCATTCTTTTTTTATATGAGCTCTCATCGCTATCCGGTGATAATTTTCCTCCCATTCCAAGTTTATTTGCTTGACTATCGAGGTTAAATATTTTCTCCGAAGATGTAGGTTTTTCTTGCATATGGTCCTTATTTTTATTTAGTGATTATAAATCTCTAAATAGTTTTAGCACTTTTAACTTTTAAAAGTGCATTATTTACTGCCTGTTGTTGATCTCTTTTTGTAATCCAGTGGTGATAAGTTTGAGTATGTAAACTAACCGAGTGTCCCATCATTCTGGCAGCCACAGTATCAGGTAAATCATAAAAAATTGTTCTTACTGCCCAGGCATGCCTTAGATCGTAAGGTTTTATTTTTAAAGAGTAACGCTTAAACTGATCTGTGATTTTTTTTCCAATATTCTGCAAGGTTGTGATTTTAAGGTCATTATTAATATTTGGTAGTAGTTCTGGATTTTCACCAAGTTTTGATAATTCGAACTTTTCGACCCATTCAGGATGGAATGGCCAAACTTGATGTTCCCCTGTTTTAGTAGTAGGTAAAACTCTTATAATTTTGTCTCCAAAATTAGTTAGAGAACTTAAATCACAAAAAAATACTTCATGATTTCTTAATCCATATGTAGCCATCAAAGCAAAAACAAATTTCCAAGATTTATTTGGTATTGTCTCCCAAAGTGTCTCTATTAACTCGTCTGTGGGGAGATCTCTAAATCCTGCTTTTTTCATCCCATATCCTCTGGAATTCAATTTCCAATCTTCTGGTAATTTAATATCTAAAAACTTAGCCAAAACACTAAGAGAAGTAGCGCATTGTTTCCTACTTCTGCTACCTTCCTTGTAACTTTCAAGTGTTTTTTGAAATATTTTTT
>CACLGU010000008.1 GCA_902606505.1 uncultured Prochlorococcus sp. | reverse complement strand
TGTTATAAAACTCACTAAAAAGTTTTTTTGATCTGAAATCTTAAGTTAATCAATTTAGTGATATCGGTTACATTCTTTTTGGGAAATCAAATCAGAAAATATCAAAAGTTTTTTAAAAAAATTTCATGCCATCTGTAACTCGTCCCGCTAATCAGCCTGGAGAATTCTTAGTTGATTATGAAGAAAAAGTATTCCCAGATGTTAAAGCCGAACCAAGTGAGAAAGCCTTACTAACTTTTCATACTGTTGCTTTTGAGGGGTCTATTGGTCTTGTTAATCTTTTACAAGCTAGTCGTCTTATAAATAAGGGTTTTGAAACTTCAATATTGCTATATGGTCCAGGAGTAACTCTAGGACTACAAAGAGGCTTTCCAAAGCTTGGAGATGCAGCATTTGATGGTCATTTAAATTTTAATGCTCGCTTAGAAAAATTTATGGGTCAAGGCGGTAAGGTTTATGCTTGTCGATTTGCGTTACAAGCTTTGTACGGGCATGGGGAAGGAGCTCTTACTCCAGGGATAAAACCAATAAGTCCTTTAGATGTTCTCGATATCGTGTTAATGCATCGCAAAGAAGGAGCATTTATTTTGGATACTTGGACTCTGTAAGACATAAGCTCTAAGAAAATGACTAAAACATTTAAAGTAGCTGCTGCTCAAGTTAGACCTGTACTCTTTGACTTAAATGAATCATTGAATAAAGTCCTTTTAAAGATTCAAGAAGCAGCTACAAAAAATGTAAAATTGATAGTCTTTCCCGAAACATTCCTTCCTTACTACCCATATTTTTCATTTGTTGAGCCGCCAGTTCTCATGGGTAAATCTCATATGAAGCTATATGAGCAAGCAGTAGAAGTCCCGGGTCCAGTTACAGAAATAGTTGGGAAATCAGCTAAAAAATATAACATCCAAGTTCTTTTAGGAGTTAATGAACTTGATGGTGGAAGTTTGTACAATACTCAAATTCTTTTCAACGAAAAAGGTGAAATTGTTCTAAAAAGAAGAAAAATAACTCCTACTTTTCACGAAAGAATGATTTGGGGTCAAGGAGATGGTTCTGGTTTAGAAGTTGTAGATACTCAACTTGGCAAGATAGGATCTTTGGCTTGTTGGGAGCACTATAACCCTTTAGCTAGATTTGCCCTTATGGCTAAAGGGGAACAAATACATTGTGCTCAATTTCCAGGTTCATTAGTTGGTCCAATATTTACCGAGCAAACTGCAGTCACAATGAGACATCACGCTTTAGAAGCAGGCTGTTTTGTCATTTGCTCAACAGGTTGGCTAGATCCAGAAGATTATAAAAAAATAACGTCCGAAACCAATCTTCATAAAGCATTTCAGGGAGGATGTCACACAGCAATTATCAGTCCAGAAGGTAAGTATTTGGCAGGACCACTTGATGAAGGAGAAGGATTAGCCATAGCAGAAATTAATTTATCGCTTATTACAAAAAGGAAAAGAATGATGGATAGTGTTGGTCACTACAGTCGTCCAGATCTTCTTTCTCTAAAACTAAATACATCCCCCAACAAGGTATTTGAGATATCAAATGGAAAAGATTTCATACCAAAAGATCTAACTACAAAAGACTATTTAGAGGAAATCAATCATGTCTGAACTAGGCAAAATTATTACTGAGTTACAAGTTAATGGGATAAGTTCCACGCCTAAAAAGGGCAACAGGGGTAGAAAAGGAGGCGCTGGTCCATCAGATCATAGAGCTTTAACAATTAAAGGGAAGACTGTAATGGTTCCAGTTTATAATCACGTATCTAAAAAATCTAATTATCAACTTTCAGAGGAGCCTGACGGACAATTTATTCTCCAAAATAGTGAAGATTCAAATATCAAGGAATTATCGACCACAAAAGAACCAAGTTTTTATTCTTTAAAAACAAAAGATGGTATACCTTATAAGTCGATTGCTCTTCTTCATAGCAAGGATGTATTAGCAACAACTATTCTTCAAAAATGTATTCGTTTCAAACATAGAGAAGAATCTTGCCAGTTTTGTGCAATAGAGCAATCTTTGGAAAACGAACAAACCATCGTAAGAAAAACTCCAGATCAAATAGCTGAAGTTGCAGAAGCAGCTGTAAGACTTGATGGAATAAAGCAATTAGTAATGACAACAGGGACCCCAAACAGTAGTGATAGGGGAGCAAGAATAATGGCAGAAGCAGCAAAGGCTGTTAAGGCTAAAGTTGATATTCCAATCCAAGGTCAATGCGAACCGCCTGATAATCCAATTTGGTTTAGAAAAATGAAAGACTCAGGCGTTGATAGTTTAGGTATGCATTTAGAGGTTGTGGAGGAGAAGATAAGAAAAAAAATTCTTCCAGGCAAATCTGAAATTTCTCTTGAAAGATACTATAAAGCTTTCGAAGAAAGTGTCTCAGTGTTCGGCAGAGGAGAAGTTTCTACATATTTATTAGCTGGACTAGGGGATAGCAAAGAATCCCTAATAAATTGCAGTAAAAAATTGATATCTATAGGAGTTTATCCTTTCATAGTTCCATTTGTGCCAATAGCAGGAACGCCTCTGGAACATCACCCCTCCCCAAGCACTGATTTCATGATTGACATTTATCAATCAGTCTCGCAATTACTAAATGAAGGCAACATAAAATCTGATGAAATGTCCGCTGGTTGTGCCAAATGCGGTGCCTGCTCAGCTTTATCACTATTTGAGAGTTAAATATTATGTTTTTTATTGACCCCTCAAGTGAGGATATCGGCAGAAGCTTTAGCTCTGCGCCTTACTATTTCACACCCTCCGTAAGATCAGGCATTGGAATTGAAGAAGAAGATTTTATGATATCTCCAAGTTCAAATTCAGAAAACTTTTCGTTTCATTTGCTTGAAGATGATTCTCCCCTTATCAAAGATTACTGGGAATTACGAAAGAGAATATTTTGCGAAGAACAGAATATTTTTGCTGAATCTGACATTGATGAAATTGATCAAGATGCATACCCAATAGTTTCATTGAATTCTGGATATGGCACTAAAGAGAGAGTCGTTGGCGTAGTGAGAATTTACGAAACAGAAAAAAGACAATGGTATGGGGGGAGACTAGGTGTTGATCCTGTTTTCCGTAAATTCAATCAAATAGGAAAAGGATTGATCTGGAAAGCAGTAACTACAGCAAATGGATGGGGTTGTGATCAATTTTTAGCAACCGTTCAGATCCAAAATGTGAGTTTTTTTAGACGCCTCAAATGGAAATCAATTAAACAAATAGAAATCAAGGGAATAAAACATCACCTAATGGAAGCTGACTTAAATTATTACAAGTCTTCAAAATTAAGCAGACCAGGCTGGTATTTAGTGAAAAAGTGACCACATAAAATGTTAGATAAACTTATCAAAAAATTGCAAACACATAGTGGTATTGAATCTAAAAAAGATATTCAAAGTGCTGCAAAAACTTTCTCACATAGCCCGTTCAGCGAACTTGGTAAATCTGCAATGCTTGGAGATGATGCAGCAGTAATTCCACAACAATCAGGCTTGTTATTAATGGCGAGTGAAGGAATTAGTCCAATCTTAGTAGAAAGGGAACCGTGGTTCGCAGGTTGGAGCAGCGTATTAGTTAATATCAGTGACATCACTGCAATGGGAGGGAAGCCAATCGCTTTAGTAAATAGTATTTGGAGTGAAAATGATTTAGAAAAACACAATAAAATTCTTTCTGGTATGAGTTTTGCCTGTGAAAAATTTAATGTCCCAATGGTAGGTGGTCACTCAAATCAAAAAAGTCCATATTTTGCTTTATCTGTATCAATTCTTGGACTTATAGAAGGTCCTATTCTTTCTTCAAGGTTCGCAGATTCTGGAGATGAATTATGGATAATAGCGAATAAAGATGGATATTTTTTTAAAGATTATCCGTTCTGGGATGCGGCTACAAAAGCCTCGGCAACTTTACTTAAAAAACATTTTTCATTGATACCCTTTCTTGCAAAAAAAAATATTATTCACGCAGCCAAAGACATTAGCATGGGAGGTATCACAGGCACTGCAGTTATGTTTGCTGAATCTGCTGGGAAAAAAATTGTAATTGATATTGAGAAAATTGAACGCCCTAAAGGAATACCAGAATTTGACTGGCTTACATGTTTCCCAAGCTATGGTTTTCTTTGTGCTATCAAACCAGATAAAGCTAATTTTTTAAAGGATGCTTTAAGACCATATGATGAGCTTATTTGCTGTCATGTCGGCAACTTTGAAAATGGTAATAGCAGTGTTTATATCAAAAATTCAAATGGAGCAGAATTACTTTGGGAAGAGGATACTCCTCTCACTGGATTTACTCATGTAAATTAAATCAATAATGCTCCAATCAATTAAAATTTTTACATAAAAAACAAAGGATACTAAAAAAATGCCTGAAATTAATTTTCAATTAAATTTACCAGATGGTAAAAAAAAATCTCTATATTCTCCCTCTACGGTAATTCTTGAATATTTAAAACCTGGAGATTCTTTAAAGATTTCAGATTTTAAGTCTCTTGCTATTCAAGCTTTGCATAAGGCTTCCGAAAAAGTAAGAGCTAAATATGGTTTTGCATGCACTAGAACTTTAGAAGAGGAAGAAAAAATACTAAGTTGGATTTCTAATTATGATCCTGACCAACTTATTTTAATATCAAAGGAATAAGCTATTAAGAATTAACCCTACTTAAAAATAAAAGACTAAATGAAACGTTTCTTACTTACTCCTATATTTAAAGCTTTTAAAAGGAGAACTTTTTTCTCATCTCTTGAACAGAATAATTGCCCAGTTTATGATGCTAAGGATATAAAAAAGCAAGAACAAAAAGAAGCTATTAGAAAGTTATATCCGTAAAATTTCAACAGAAATTTTAAAGTCACATCTAACGATATGAAACCATCATGTGAACCCTACATACCCACCAACACATTTATAAATGTGAACTTTCTTCGATCAGATATCTTCGATAAACTAAATAAAATGATTTGAATTTGGCTGAATTACGAAAAAATTAACAAAATGCCATCCCAGCACCATACCAGCATCACTATTCCCTCGAAATATAAGACTATGACTAATCCTAACTATTGGCTAATGAAAAGTGAGCGCGACTAGCGATACCTGGGATCTCAAGGACTCGTAATTTTTTACTCAAACTTTACTCAAACTTTCACAGACTAAAAAACTAACCGATATTGAGTTCGGTTCGAAGTAATAAAACCCGGAAACTATTAATCTCTTTTGATGAATAGCCTTTAAATAACAAAGACACAAAGCACAAAAACTACATTAAGCAGCAAGCTAAGTGTCTTGGAAGTAATCTTCATTAATAAAAAAGGTTTTTGTACTCGTGTGCAGGAGTGCGGAGTTAACCTTGAAACCGCTAGGCTCAAGTCCTTACAAATAGGACAAGTCCTTAGACCACTTATACCGATAAAATATATTCATAACAAGTTTAGGGAACTTGATTCAATAGCTAAAAACTAAAGAATTCCAAATCCCTTAATTCTTTTTTCTGATTTATATCCTGCTTGTACGATGAGTTTTCTATTTACCTGAGTATTTTTACTTATATGTTGAGTTGAAGACTTTTAATAATTAATGTTTGTTTTGGGTTTATATATAAGTCATGGATAAAGAACATTTAATTGATTTAATATCTAATAGCATTATTTCTGAGATTAAAGATCTCGAAATTAATGAGGAAAAATTGATTGCAAATAATTATTTAAATAATCTGAATTTGAATCAGCTTAGAATAATTTCTAAAGAATTTATTTTATAATTTTTATTGAATATTTATTTAAATAAATGAGATTTTCTTTACTAACTTTTGAATTTTAATAAGTTAATACCTTTAAATATGAATAATTCAGAAGAATTTAAACCTAGCATTAAACAAATAAATGAGGATATCAGACCTACATGGGAAGATATCAAAAAACAATCAGAAGTTTTAGTTAACAAACTTGGTTGTCCTAGATCATTTGTAGGAGGGATGCTACATGCAATAGCGAGCGACTTCTCTGATATGAAAACTTGGGAATAAATTAAAAACTTTATACTTGCACCCTATTAAAATTGCAACTGCTATTTTATAAATTTAAAACCTGAGCCACATGAACTTTTTGTAGCACCTTTTGGAGTACTTATTAAAAATCCTCCTCCAGTTAAATCTTGATAATGGTCAAGAGTAAGTTCATCTAATAAACTTTTTTGAGAATCTAGGGCGTAAATAGTTAAGCCATCAGTTCTAGCAATAGGAATTCCTGATTCTTTCCAAACATTTACTCTTAAAAACATCCATCCAACATCAAGATTATCGTGTTGCAAATATAAAAATATTTTTCCAGGTGTACCACGATATATAGATTGCCTTAACAGTTCATTTGAAGCAGCCTTTGTGATAATTAAGGAACTCAATTTTCTAAATTTACTTAATCAAGTTAGTCAAGCTATTATAAATTCTTAATTTTAAGCTTTATATTGAGTATACAAGTTATCAGGATTTGAAAACAATGTAATCTTAGATACCAACAAGTATTTAGCTAATTGATTATATATCTAACACACGAGTTAACCCGTTCCAATTTGTTGACTCTGAGGTTTTACCGTTGATTCCTTATCTACTTCAAGTTGTGATTCACTAGTTGTGAGATTCAAAAACGGTCTTCATTTAATTTAAACCATAGAAAAGAAAATCGTAAAAAAATATGCTGAATTAATGCATCAGGCTCAACAAGCTTCTGGAAGAAAAGAAGCTGTTGGACTATTACATAAGACAGCAAAGTTAAAAATAAATTCGATAGCTGCGAAATAATGTAGCCTGTTATTGATTGACAGTCGATCTAAAATAAGGGGGCAGTAGCTCCTTTTTTTATGAACACACTCATCACAGATAGAAAACAAAAAAAGCTTGCTTATATCCCTAAAAGCAAGCTCTCATGACGATTTAATTTTTAATATTTATGCTGGCAATTTACAATCAAGTTCTATTATCCCTTCATCCATAAGTCGACCAATCTTTAAAACTAGTGCCATATCTAACCTTGAAAATTCTGATTGATGATCTGCAATCCAATCCAATTCGGATAAAGTTATTGATCCAGTTGCATTAACTAGGATAAAAAGAATACCTAAATTCATTTGTTTAATTAGTTACTTTTTTTCCTTTAGCTATCATTAGCACTGGCACTAATAGATATGTAAAGAAAGATATTAAGAAAATGTCTATATTCATTTTAAAAAATACCTGGGATGATCCAGCCAAAAAGACCGTAGTTTACAACCAATGCGAATAAACCCATCATTGCCATTCTTCCATTGGTTCTCTCGGCATTTTGCCAATAAGTTGGTTTTGAGTTTTCCATTATTTGATTAAGTAATTTTTGAATTGTTTCTTAAACGAAACCAGGAATGATTTGTCCAGTAGTTAGATATGCGCCAATAGCAGCTACTAACCCAAGCATTGCAAACCTGCCATTAAGTGTCTCTGCAACAACTTTTTCCTTTTCGATTGCTTTTGTTTTTGAATTTGCCATTAGAACCAACCAGGAATAATTTGGCCAGTTGTTACGTATGCGCCAACAGCTGCTACGAAACCGAGCATCGCCGCCCAACCGTTAAATCTTTCTGCTTCAGGTGTCATAATTAAAAGAATGATTATGTAAACTAATATAACACAAGTATTAACTAATGTAAAGAAATCAGTCGCATATTTTTATTTTTATATTAAATCTATACGTAACTGTCACATAAATGTATTTTATTATGAATTTGCACGAAAATATTTTTAAAGGTTTTGGTCAAGTAGTTTTATAAGACTTCAATTTACAGTCGATCTAACCTCGACTCTACTTTCTTAGATAAAGTACCTATATTTTATTATTTATTTAAGGGTTATTATTTTTGAAATAATACTATTTTAAAATGATTAAACTTGCTATCGTTTTCTTACCAATAGTCTTTGCAATTATTTGGATGCTGTTCATTGGGTTAAGAATAAATAAAAGAGATGAAAATAGAAAAATAATTAATTATTAATTGATTGACAGTCAATCTAACATAGAGGGACAAAACCCTCTTTTTTATGAATACCTTAATAATTTCTACTTTTGATTGTTCTTTTGAAGATTTCGATAAATTTGTAGCTGATTTCCACGAAGAGGAGGGACATAAATATGTCGAAGAATATGAACTCATCAAGGTAAATGAACATAAAAGTCACTTAATTCTTAAAGTCAAGGATTTAGAGGGATTTGCTGCGGCTACTAGTACTCCAGAGATGAAAGAGTGGGATAAAGAAAATGGTTATAAAGACATTTGTTATTCACTAACTCCAGTTAAATAAATTGAAACGCTTACTACTCCCACTACTGTTCAAACTATTCAACAAAAGCACTTTCCTCACATCACTAAATCAAAACTCTTGCCCTGTTTTAGATGCTAAAGAAATAAAAAAGCAAGAACAAAAAGAAGCTATTAAAAAGTTATATCCGTAAAATTTCAACAGAAATTTTAAAGTCATATTTAACGATATAAAATCATCATGCGGACCCCACATACCCGCTAACACTTTTATAAATTTGAACTTTCTTCGACTAATATTGTTCGATAAACTAAATAAAATGCTTTGAATTTGGCTGAATTACGCAAAAATTAACAAAATGCCATAACAGCACCATACCAGCAGCACTATTTCCTGCAAATTATAGACTATGACTAAAATTAATTACTGGCTAATGAAGTGGGTACTTGATGCTAAAAACTAAAGCCTTCCAAATCCCTTAATTCTTTTTTCTGTTTTATATCCTGCTTGTACGAATTGAGTATTATCAGTCCCGACATCATAAAGAGTATAATTTTTTCCTGCCCCAATACCAATAACAGCTTTTTGAGGAACTTTCTGCTCTTTCTTACGATTTCCATTTAAATCTTCTACTTCAGAATTAACAATCCCCTCTGTCAATTCCAAGTGAAACTGTTGTTTACTTCTTGCAGTAAATAATCTGTTTACCTGAAGACGTGTAAGTCTATCAAGGAGTGTCAGTGGCGGCGTATCTAGTGTTAAATTTTCGCCAACATCTTTTGAGCTTCCGTGAATCAAACCACAATCAAGTTCAACAAATCCAAATTGAAGTGCTGCTATCCAATCAAGAAATGATTTGTCTACAGCATTCGTAAGAGACTTAACTACTTCTTCACCCTTATTTATTCTCAAAGCTTCAGCTCTTTGATCACCACGGTAACCACTTTCCAAGAGGATTTGTTCTTCCCACCAACCATATATGCACCATGGTTGTAAATCATTACTTTTTGGATTAATTAACCTATGGAGAAGCCTATTACAGTTTTTTTCAGGACCTATCATATCCCCCAAAACAAAAAGAGTTATATTACCAGGAGTTTTTTTTAAATCTTTTTGAATAAGTTCATAAGTATCTAGATCCCCTTTAAGACCACTTACGAGTGCCCAGCGTTCTATCATCTTTCACAAACATGAGATGCATCTTCAGCTTGTTCTGCAAATTCGAATCCATTTTTTAAACGCCATGCAAAAATCGGAGGAAGACCGGCATCTATTATTGCTTTACAAGTAAGTTCAATATCATATTCCACTTCTCTAATTTTTACTTCATTAGTGACATCGTTATAAACAACATAAGTAGCTTTAGTTCCTCCATGTCTTGGCTCTCCAACTGAACCTGCATTTACTATTCTTCGCATCGGCAATTGAATTTCTTTTTCTTGAGTATCTTTGGGAACAGCATTTTTGATCTTTACAGCAATTGAACCATCTGCTAATTCGCGAATATAAGGTTGGTGAGTATGACCACAAAATAGAATCTCTGCTCTGGCATTTTCAACTCTCTCAAGAGCTGCGAATGCATCCATATCGGGTAGAAGATATTCATGTTGACTATTAGGACTACCATGAACAAAAAGACACTTATCTTTACGTATTGAGTAGGGTAGATTAGCTAGATAATCCTTATTTTCTGTAGTTAATTTATCTGTAGTCCATTGATGAGCAAAATGACCTCTTTTTTCAGCAAGCTGAGAAGGATAACTACAATCGCAAGCATCTAATCCATCAACAACGTCTTCGTCCCAACATCCCTGACAAGTAGGAATTTCTTTATCTCTTATTAACTCAATAACCTCATTAGGTTGAGGACCATAACCCACTAGATCTCCAAGACAGGTAATATTTGTAATTCCTTGGAGTTCAATATCTTTTAAGACAGCCTCTACTGCAGGTAGATTTGCATGTAAACAAGAGATGACAGCTTGATTCATTTTTAAGTTAACGGCGAGCAGTTTGTAATTGTGAATTTCTAAGTGAAGTTTGATGATGATCTAGTACAGCATCATTAAGAAGGCAATTATGAATCGTTGCTTTTATTGACTCGAAGTTTAAATTTTTCCCTTGTATAACAATTTCAGAACATCTTTCTGGTCTTCCATTAAGAGGGGCAACTTGGTTTAATGTTTGATATTGAGATCCTTGCTGACTGACTATCCAATTAAACAAGATGTAACGCCCATCAGGTAAGTTCATTAATGCTTTTGCTCTATATACATCCCCATAAGCACCATTAACTAATTCAAACCAAAAAGTATTCAAGCTTGCAGGATCCCAAATATGCTTTTTAAGATCAAGGCTTATTGATTCAATTTCTCTAAAATCTAAAGTATCTTTAATTGATAATTCTGGATCTCTACCAAAATGAAGATATCTATTTGGCTGGAGATTATATTTTTCAAGTTCATTAATAATTCTCAGATCAACTCCATTAATACCCTGAGATTTAGGTGTAAAAAATTGTGGAAATTCAATAATAATTAAAATGTTTTCTTTATCTTTCTCTGATATTGAGTTTGAAATAGATAAGTCTAATAAGTTAGGAATTTGATCTTTCAAAAAAGCAAAATCAATTTTTGAATTTATTGCTTGCTCTAAATTAATTTCGGAATATCCTCCTAGACGTAAGTAACCACAATTACCAGAATAATTCTTAAAAGTATTTAGTATCCAATTTGTCTTACCGCATCCTGGCGAACCAGATATTAAACAGACTTGACTCATAAAAAAAATACTACCTAATGTATAAAATTTACACCAATATGAAAATGAAAATCATTTCTGTTTTCGATTTTAAATATTTATTTTTTGATTTAAGTGATAAAAACATTAATATTTAGAGAATTAATTACTCCATACCAACCATCACTTTCCTAAATAGATAATTTGATGGATAATTAACCTAGATTTGAACGTTTTTAGTATTCTGTTCACACACCGTTCACACATTGTAATTTTCTTCTAAATTATTGATATGACTGAAATAAACTACTGGCTTATGAAAAGTGAGCCCGATGCTTACAGCATAGATACTTTAAAAAATGACGGGGTAACTTTATGGGACGGCATAAGAAATTATCAGGCTCGAAATTTTATGAGAAAAATGAATAAAGGAGATAAGGTTTTTTTCTATCATTCGAACTGTAAACCTCCAGGTATTGTAGGACTTATGGAGGTAATAGATTTAAATATTGTTGATCCTACGCAATTTGATAAAGATTCAAAATATTTTGATCCAAAATCGAAACCTGATAATCCAAGATGGGATTGTGTAAAAGTGAAATATAAATCCAAGTTCGATAAAATTTTAAGTTTATCTGAACTAAAGATTTTATTTAATGAGGATGAGTTATTAGTTGTAAAAAAAGGAAATAGGTTGTCTATATTACCTGTCAAAGGTGATGTAGCAAAAATACTAATAGAAAAACTATAAAAAAAATTTTTACTCCTTAAAATTCATTGAAAACATATTGCCAATATAGAGTCTCGTTAAATTCCTATTTTGGAATCCTTTTTGCATCAAAAATCCTGCAATAGCAGCTTGTAGTATCCTGTATTGATCCCAGTTAGGATGCTCTTCAACAAATTCTTGCAAAGCCTTTTGAAGATTTTCTTGAAGTTCACATTTAAAGCTTATTACATCGTCTTTATAACGTAAAACTTTTGAATTTTCCTGATAATTTAACTCTTGCATATTGAAAAAATTTGTTGAAAATTAAATCTACAAAATTTAGTTTTCTCCAAAATCACTAAATCGTCAACAATTATTATTTAGAAGCAGTCTCAGGTCATAGAAAAATGAGAATCCAGTCATAAAAAGGGGAGTCATGGAAATTAATTTTGTAAAAATAAATCTTGCCGAAATATAAAGATTTATATAAAATAAGAAGTTTTCCACATACCTTAAAATCCACAGATATTTTTCCTAAAAAGTTGTGGAAAAATTGTGAAAAATTTTTTTTTGGAGGGGGAAATATTTCCTAAAATTTCCAATTTTATTTATTTTTTAATCCATTGATTCCCACATGTTTTTTATTTCATAAAATAAATTTTGTGCAATTGGTATTGGCCAATACATTTCGAAGGATCTAGTTTGGTCTTGACTTTCAAAAACAAATCTTAAACTCCATTCATCTTTTTTCCCCTTTAAGCAAATATACCAAGGTAGTTTTTCTATTTCTAAAGTAATAGATTCCTCATCCATTAGTTCATCCTTGATAACTAATAGTTGTTCATTAATTTTTAATAGTAGAAGGTAGAGAGAAAAGAATTCACTTTTTTGTAACTCGATTGACCAATTATCAACACTAATCAAAAAGCAAAATTTGCCTTTTTTAAAATCTCTAAGTAATCCCCATCCTTTTTGGTCTCTTACCAAAATCAACCTGGAAGTAAATCTGGTTGGTCTTGTTCATCGCTTAATTCAATAATTGACCTTTGGACAGGTTTAATTGTTGATTCCTCTAACAATCCATCAAAATCATCAAATCTTCTTTGTTTAGCTCTGAAAGCAATCTTCACAGTGGTTAAATATCTATTAGTTGATTTTCTTATTAAGCTTTCACCTCTTTTCGCAAGATCATTAGAATCGATTCCTGCATTGTTTGATATTTTCATTAAAAAAATTTTTTTACTATAAAATATATTTTACAGTTTATTAGACCGTTTCAAAACATAAATTACAAAAAGAACTTAATTGATTCTAACAATTTCACATGGAAGAAAATTTATCTGGAACACTTGCTATTGATTTAGGCAACACAAATACTGTAATAGCTTTTCAAGATCAAAAAGATATTAATTCTATTTTAGTTGAAATACCGAACATTACATCATCTCCAGGAGTTATTCCTACAGCCGTTTGGTTCGAGGAACCTACTAAGATTCCTAAAATTGGTCTTAGTGCTCTAAAAATGAGAGATAACTCAAATTCTGATTTGTTTTTTCATTCAAATTTTAAAAGATTAATTGGAAATTCTATTGAAAAAATTAACCAAAAAAATATTTTAAGCCCAAATGAATGTGGCGAAAAATTTTTTCAAATTTTGTGGGCAAACATTCCTCACAAATATGAAATCAAAAGACTTGTTTTAACTGCTCCAATAGATACATATAAGGGTTATAGAAAATGGTTAGTTAACCTTTGCGAAGAAATATCCGTAGATGAAATAGCCCTAGTTGATGAGCCTACTGCTGCAAGTTTAGGAATAAAGATACCATTTGGCTCGAAAATCATGACATTAGATATTGGAGGAAGTACAGTCGATATGAATATAGTCAAAATAGAGGGGGGAGAAGGAAAATCTGGACCAATAGCTGAACTATTAAAATTTAAAGGTAATAATGTAAGCTCAATTTCAAAACAAAAAATAAGGTGTGCAGAAATAATTGGGAAAACAGGCTCAAAAATTGGAGGAAAAGATTTTGATCAATGGATAGTTGATTATTTTATTCCTGGTAATAATTACGTTACTAATCTTTTAAAGGCAGAAGAAATAAAATGTAAGCTCAGTTCATCTACAATCAAATATGAAAATAAATATCCAATCAAATTATGTACTGAACAAAATCAAGAAAAAGAATTTTACCTAAGTAAGGAAATATTTGAGAAAATACTAATTGAAAATAATCTGCTGAATCACCTTAATTCTTTACTAAAAGATTTATTAAATCAAGCAAGAGGAAAATTTTGCACGTTTGATGACTTAAATTCAATTGTTTTGGTTGGTGGTGGAACTCAAATACCATTGATTAAAGAATGGATAACAAAAAAAAATTCAAAGATTCAAATAAAGTCGCCTCCCCCTATCGAATCAATAGCTTTGGGAGCTTTAGCAATGACCCCGGGTGTAAAAATTAAAGACATATTAAACAAAGGATTATCTATAAGATTATTTAATAAGAGAGAACAAAAACACTTTTGGCATCCTATATTTTGTAGAGGTCAAACATGGCCAACAGAAAATCCATTTAAACTAATCCTTCAAGCCAGTAATCATAACCAAAAAATATTTGAAATAATAATTGGAGAGACACAAAAAGAAAGATCATATGATGTTATTTTCGAAAATGGATTCCCAAAATTATCTGAGGTTCAAAATGAAGAAGAAATTATAAAATGGGAAAAAACCCCACTCAAAATAGCATTAGAAAATGAATCTAATCTTGGAGAAGACAACTTAAAACTTTTTTTTAAAATTACGAAAAGTGCTGATTTATTTGTAAAGTGTTTTGATATGAAAGATGAATTTTTAGGAGAGTATAATTTGGGAAATATTTTCTGAAAGCAAGCTATTCAAGAAAAACTCCTTCTTCATTATCAACATTTTTTAAACGTAAACTAATACTTTCAATTTTACTAGTTGGCACTTTTTTACCACAAAAATCTGGTTGAATAGGCAATTCTCTATGACCTCTATCTACCATTACTAATAACATCACTCTTTGGGGTCTACCCCATGAATATAAAGCATCCATTGCAGCTCTAATTGTTCTACCTGTGTAAATTACATCATCTATTAAAAGAATTTCTTGTTTCTCAATTGGAGTTGGAATATCTGTAGCTTGTATTATGCGTGTCCCAACTCTATTTTGATCATCTCTATAAAAAGTTGGATCAATTGTTCCTTTTTTAACTCTTAAACCTGTCCGACAAAATAATTCCTTTTCTAGTACTTCGGTCAGCTCAATTCCTCTAGTCGGAATACCAACCAATAGAAGGTTATCCAGTTTTTTGACTTTTTCAATAATTTCAGAAGTTAAACGCGAAATAGTTTTTCTAAGCTCAACTTCATTAAGTATTACGATCTTTTTTGTTTTCTTGGACATGATTTATCAATAAATAAAAGTCGTCTACTATTTTCATAAATTAGCAAAAGCTAACTATGTTAAATATAAATTGTTAAAGAGTAACGTTTGAAGCTAAATTTAGGGTTGGATCAGTTAAAAATGAATTTGATCTAAGTATGTCAAAAATTAGCAGCAAAAATATCAAAAGATTAAGTGTTCCTCAGAGCCCTGTAGTTCTCGCAATATTAGATGGATGGGGATATCGAAAAGAAAAATCAGATAATGCTATAAATAGTGCCAGAACCCCAATTATGGATTCATTGTGGCACGCTTATCCCCACACCCTAATAAGTGCTAGTGGATCTGATGTAGGCCTCCCTAATGGTCAAATGGGCAATTCAGAGGTAGGGCACCTTACCATTGGTTCGGGAAGAATCATACAACAAGAACTTGTAAGGATCTCAAATATCGTAAAAAATAATAAATTAGGCTTGGTAAATGAGTTAAAAGAGATGGCTGATTCATTAAAGAAAAATAATTCTACTTTGCATATCACGGGTTTATGTTCGGATGGAGGAGTTCATAGTCATATCGACCATTTATTAGGTTTAATAAAATGGGCATCTGATAATGAAATCAAAAAAGTTGCTATTCATATTATTACCGATGGCAGAGATACTCCTGCAAAAAGTGCTTCTAAATATCTAAATCAAATAGAATCATGTATAAAAAAATTTAATACAGGCGAAATTGCTTCCATTTGTGGGAGATACTGGATAATGGATAGAAATCTATTATGGGATAGGACACAAAAAGCATATTCTAATTTAACTGATCCAGATATTCCAATATCAAGAATTTCTCCTCTAGATTACATAAAAAAAAGTTATGCCAAAAACATAACCGATGAATTTATAGAGCCCATACGAATGTCTAAAAACTATCTTAAAGATGGTGATAGTTTGATTTTCTTTAACTTTCGTCCAGACAGAGCAAGACAAATAGTCAAATCCCTTTCAAGCAAGAAATTCTCAGACTTTGAAAGAAAAAATTATCCAAATCTAGATTTTGTAACTTTTACTCAATATGATCCAAACTTTCCCGTTAAAGTTGCATTTCCCCCTGAATCACTTGATAAATTTATAGGCCAAATAGTATCAGAAAACGGACTTAAACAATACAGAACAGCGGAAACTGAAAAATATCCTCACGTAACATACTTTTTCAATGGAGGAGTTGAAATTCCTTTACCTGGAGAAGAAAGACATTTGATTCCATCTCCAAGAGTTGCAACTTATGATATGGAACCCGAAATGTCTGCGGAGGAATTAACTATTAGTTGCTCTAAAGCAATTAAAAGTGGGAATTATGCTTTTGTTGTAATTAATTTTGCCAATCCTGATATGGTTGGTCATACAGGCAACATGGATGCAACAGTTAAAGCTATAGAAAAAGTAGATAAATGCGTAGGTCAAATAGTTAATGCTACTGGAGAAATGGGTGGAAGCATTCTTATTACAGCCGATCATGGTAATGCAGAAGTAATGAAAGGAGCTGAAGGAGAACCATGGACAGCACATACAACAAATAAAGTTCCACTAATTTTGATTGAGGGTGAAAAAAGAAAAATACCAAATATGGGAAATGAAATTAATTTAAGAGATAATGCCGGCTTAGCAGATATTGCTCCCACTTTATTGCAATTATTAAATCTCCCAATACCAAGAGAAATGACAGGCAAATCACTTATTCAAGAAATTGAATTAAAAGGTTATAATAAGGTTGTTCAACATGTTTAGAGTTAATAAAAGTTTTTAAGCAATGATTGAAATTATTAGTTGGATATGGGTTTTATCTGGAGTTCTTCTCATTCTCTTAGTTTTACTTCATAGTCCCAAAGGCGATGGAATGGGAGGAATAGCTGCAAGTGGAAGTTCTATGTTCAACAGCGCAAGTAGTGCAGAGGCCTCTCTAAACAAAATAACTTGGACTTTTTTAGTGATATTTTTATCTCTCTCAATTATTCTTAGCGCTGGTTGGATTTCGTAAAAGTTGAAAAAAAAAGGACCATTTTTGAATGATCCCTTTTAAAAAATTAATTAAAAAACTATTGTTTAATTAGTAATCGAAGTCACCACCCATACCAGGAGCGCCTGCTGGAGCAGCTGAATCTTTTTTCTCAGGTAAATCTGCAACTATGCATTCGGTGGTTAGAACCATTCCTGCTATTGAAGCTGCATTTTGCAATCCTGAGCGTGTAACTTTTGCAGGATCAACTATACCAGCAGAGGACATATCTACATATTCTCCAGTAGCAGCGTTAAATCCATCATTAAATGGTTTAGTCTTTACATTTTCAGCAATTACAGCTCCATTGGAACCTGCATTCTCAGCAATTCTCATAAGAGGAGCAGTAAGTGAAGCTTCAACAATGTTAGCTCCAATTAATTCCTCTCCTTCTAAATTTTTATCAGCCCATTCTTTTAGAATTGGAGATAAATGGGCTAGAGTTGTACCTCCTCCAGGCACAATACCCTCTTCAACAGCTGCTTTTGTTGCATTAATAGCATCCTCAAGACGAAGCTTTTTATCCTTCATCTCAGTTTCAGTTGCAGCCCCAACCTTAATAACTGCTACACCTCCAGCTAATTTAGCTAGACGTTCTTGAAGCTTTTCTTTGTCGTATGAAGAATCTGTTTCATCCATTTGCTTCTTAATCTGATCACATCTAGCTTTAACTGCTTCCTCATTACCTTCAGCCACGATAGTTGTTGTCTCTTTATTGATAGTTATTCTTCTACCAGTTCCAAGCATATCTAAGGTAGCATTCTCTAATTTCAAACCTGCATCTTCAGTAATAAGTTGTCCATTAGTTAAAACAGCCATATCTTCAAGCATAGCTTTTCTTCTATCTCCAAATCCTGGAGCTTTCACTGCAGCAACATTTAACACACCTCGTAATCTATTAACAACAAGAGTTGCTAAAGCCTCTTTTTCAATGTCTTCTGCAATAATGACTAGTGGTTTACCGGTTTTAGCTATTTGTTCCAATACGGGAACTAAATCTTGGACTAAAGCAATTTTTTTATCAGTCAGAAGAATATACGGTTCATCTAAAACAGCCTCCATTCTTTCTGTGTCTGTTGCGAAGTAAGGTGAAATATAGCCTTTGTCAAAGCGCATCCCCTCTGTAACTTCTAATTCAGTAGTCATTGATTTTCCTTCTTCTAAGGAGATAACACCTTCTTTACCAACTTTATCCATAGCATTGGCAATCATTTGACCAACTTCATCGTCATTTCCAGCCGCTATAGTTCCACATTGAGCTATAGCATTGCTATCACTAATAGGTTTGGAATTTTCCTGAATTTTACCAACTAGAAATTCAGTAGCTTTATCAATTCCTTTTTTCAAGGTAATTGCATTAGCTCCTGCAGCAACATTTCTCAAACCTGCCTTAACCATTGCATGAGCTAAAACAGTGGCTGTTGTAGTACCATCTCCAGCTGCATCATTAGTTTTTGAAGCAGCTTGCCTGATTAAGGCAACACCCGTGTTTTCAATGTGATCCTCTAATTCGATCTCCTTAGCGATTGTGACACCATCATTGATGATTTGTGGAGCACCAAATTTTTTCTCTAGTACAACATTTCTTCCTTTTGGTCCGAGCGTTACAGCCACAGACTCAGCAAGGATATCAATTCCTCTCTCGAGCGCTCTACGAGCTTGCTCATTGTAAATAATTCTTTTAGCCATGTTTAGGCAGTAATTTAGTAATAAGTTTTAATAATTTTTGAAATAATACTTTAGCTTACTACAGCTAAAATATCCTTCTCTGAGAGTAAGACATATTCATCTCCTCCCAATTTAATGTCTGTGCCAGCATATTTGCTGTACAAAACTTTATCGCCAATACTCACTTCTGGAGTTTGTCGAGAACCATCGTCATTAAGTTTGCCAGGACCAACCTGAGCAACCTCTCCAACCTGTGGTTTTTCTTTAGCTGAATCAGGCAAAAGGATGCCCCCAGCAGTTTTTTCCTCAGATGCGGAAACTTTAATAAATATTCTATCTCCCAGTGGTTTTACTGTAGAGACTGTAAGTGAAACAGCTGCCATAGATTAATGGAGGATCATGAATGAGACGCTTTGCGTCATAAAAATGGAAAGAGAAAGTCTCCGTCCGTATCATCAACAACATAATCTGCAGAGAGGCAATTAAACCATAGTAAAACTGTGCGGGTGGCCGAACCCATTTAACGAATCGACCCTTGAGGTGGTAGTATTTTCGGATTATGAGCTGTTTAATATCAGCTATTCATCACCAATCAATAAAAAATGGTAGCAACTCCATCAACTTCTTCACAAACAAAAGGCGTAGTTCGTCAGGTAATTGGCCCAGTTCTAGACGTAGAATTTCCAGCAGGGAAATTGCCAAAAATATTAAATGCTTTAAGAATTGAAGCTAAAAATCCTGCTGGACAAGACATAGCGCTCACTGCAGAAGTCCAACAGCTACTGGGCGACCATAGAGTTAGAGCAGTGGCAATGAGCGGCACAGACGGCCTTGTAAGAGGCATGGAAGCAACTGATACAGGCGCACCAATATCTGTACCTGTGGGAGAAGCAACTTTAGGAAGAATATTTAATGTTTTAGGAGAACCAGTAGATGAACAAGGTCCAGTAAATACAAAAGATACTGCTCCAATTCACAGAGCTGCTCCAAAATTAACTGACTTGGAAACTAAGCCAAAAGTTTTTGAAACTGGGATTAAAGTTATCGACCTTTTAGCGCCTTACAGACAAGGAGGAAAAGTTGGATTATTCGGAGGTGCTGGTGTTGGGAAAACAGTTCTTATTCAAGAATTAATTAATAATATCGCTAAGGAACATGGAGGTGTTTCTGTTTTTGGAGGCGTAGGGGAAAGAACAAGAGAAGGTAACGATTTATATGAAGAATTTAAAGAATCAGGCGTTATCAATGCAGATGACTTAACTCAATCAAAAGTTGCATTATGTTTTGGACAAATGAATGAGCCACCTGGTGCAAGAATGAGAGTAGGCTTATCAGCACTTACAATGGCCGAACATTTTAGAGATGTAAATAAACAAGACGTTCTGCTTTTTGTTGATAACATTTTTAGATTCGTTCAAGCTGGTTCTGAAGTATCTGCATTACTTGGAAGAATGCCTTCAGCTGTTGGATACCAACCAACTCTTGGAACTGATGTTGGTGAATTGCAAGAAAGAATTACATCTACATTAGAAGGATCAATAACATCTATTCAGGCTGTTTATGTTCCTGCTGATGACCTAACAGACCCGGCTCCAGCTACAACCTTTGCCCATTTAGATGCTACTACCGTACTTGCTAGGGCTCTTGCAGCTAAGGGAATTTATCCAGCAGTTGATCCATTAGACTCAACAAGCACTATGTTACAACCATCAGTTGTTGGCGATGAGCATTACAAAACAGCCAGAGCTGTCCAATCAACTTTACAAAGATACAAAGAACTTCAAGATATTATTGCAATTCTTGGATTAGATGAGCTCTCTGAAGAAGATAGATTAACAGTCGACAGAGCAAGAAAAATTGAAAAATTCCTGTCACAACCTTTCTTTGTGGCAGAAATATTTACAGGAATGTCAGGAAAATATGTCAAATTAGAAGAAACCATTGCTGGTTTCAATATGATTTTGTCAGGTGAATTGGATGATTTACCAGAACAGGCGTTTTACTTAGTTGGTAATATTGATGAAGTTAAAGCAAAGTCTGAAAAATTAAAATCAGAAAAATAAATATTTATATATATATTTAACCTTAAATAATCTTAAATAAATGGCAATTTCTCTAAAAGTTTTAGCTCCTAATAAAAATGTTTATCAAGGCGAAGCTGAAGAAGTGATTCTTCCAAGTACTACTGGTCAAATTGGTATACTACCAGGACACATTTCTTTAGTTACAGCAATAGATATTGGTGTTTTAAGGCTAAGAATGAATTCCCAGTGGAAATCAATAGCTCTAATGGGAGGCTTCGCTGAGATCGAATCTGATGAAGTCATAGTTTTAGTAAATAATGCTGAAATTGGTTCTGAGATTAATGTTCAAAATGCTGAGCAAGATCTTAAAGAAGCAAAGTTAGCAATTAGTAAATTTTCTGAAAATGAAAAAAATCCAGAGAAAATCAAAGCCTTGAAAGAGATTTCGAAGGCTGAGGCTAAGATTCAAGCTGCAAAGAACTAATATCTAAGCAGTTCCGCAAAAAGTTACTTCGGGAAATTTTAATTTGGCTTCTTCTAATTTTTTTGTTTTACCTTCTTCTTGCCAGTAATTTATCACTTCAGTAGCTTTATTCAATATTTCTACTCTTTCATTATCTGTAATCCAACCTTTATTCTCTAGTTCACTTTTTAATTTTTCCCAAGCATCATCTCTTGGCCAAAAATAATAAGCAGTAAGAGGGCTTGGGCCTCCCCCTACTATTTGATCGACTGCTAAAGCAACATTATCAGGTAACCACAATACTTTAATTATGAACCTTCCTTCATCAGGTTTAGGGGTATAACCAGTGGGTACTCCATCTTCATCAATTGTGGCAGCTGCTAATACAGCTGTGGCACCCATCATTCCTGAATTGGGAGAAGAATTTTTAGACTTTGTGGCCTCACTGTTTTTTTCCTTTTTTTCTGTTGAATCTTGATTCAACTTATCTGATGAGGTCATTCACTTAATTTGTGTTTAATAAATAATTTATCAGTTTATGGTCACATTTTGATTAATTTATTCAAAATCTCTTGATTTTAGTTATTGATGTATTCTAATGAGGATTTTTATCTATTATGAGATACTTCATAAAAGTCATAAATAGTAGCTTCCAATGAATCCCAAAGATCTTTAGGAATATCGTTTTCTTCTGCGAACATGCCAAGCTGACTAGCTAAGCCTCTTGCTTGAGAGAGTTTCAAATCATATGAATCGGACTTATTCATTTTTGTATTTTAAACTTAATAAAAAATAAATCTATTATCTAGATAAGTCAAATTTTAAAACTCTAAATCAGAAATTTCTTTTAGTGCAGAAATACTTAAAACTTCTGGATTTTTATCTTTGACTAGAACATCATCTTCTATTCTTATCCCTATGCCTTTCCATTTCTCGTCAATGAGGGGTTGTCCCTCAGGGACTGGGATCCTATCACTTATATAAATCCCGGGCTCTACAGTAAGTATCATTCCATTCTGTAATGGCACTTCATAGTCTCCCATTCTGTATGCTCCAACATCATGAACATCTAAGCCGAGCCAATGTCCAGTTCTATGCATATAAAGATGTTTATAGGATTGATTCTCAATTATCTCCTCAGTATCGCCCTCCAATAGACCAATTTCTTTTAATCCCTCTATCAAAATTGTTAAAGCGACATTATGAACAGTACTAGAATTCGATCCAGTTACAGCACTCTTAATTGCATTTTTCTGAGCACTCAATACAATTTCATAGATAATTTTTTGCTCTTGAGAAAATTTCCCCCCTATTGGAATAGTTCTTGTAATATCTCCGTTGTAATAATCAGTTAATGAACAGCCTGCATCAACCAACAATAAGTCTTCCTTCTTTAAAGGTGAGTTATTTGAAGTGTAATGCAAAATACATGCATTATCTCCTGAAGCAACAATAGAGTTATAAGCAGGACCTCTTGCACCTTTTTCCAAAAAGAATCCCTCCAGAAGACCCTGAATTTGTCTTTCATTTTTTTTCGATGAGATAGATTCTCTAACTAGTTCATGAGCTTCTGCTGAAATTTGTATAGCCTCTCTCATTCTCTTAATTTCAAATTCACTTTTAATTAATCTCATCTCATTTAAGTAAATTTCTGGAGATTTTATAGAATTTCCACCAATACCTAATCTTGAGCGATTTTCAAGTTGTTTTGAAAAAATTTCCAGTATTATTTTTTCAATTGATGGATGCTTACCAATAGAAAAAACCAGTTCATCAGATCCTTTAATGTAGCCAGGGAGTAAATCTTTCAATTCGGTTATGGAGTGGGCCTTATCTGCCTTAAATTCTTTTTCAGCGCCTTGTAAACCCCATCTAAAGCCATGCCAAACCTCACTAATAACATCTTTTGGAGCAACAAACATAATAAACCTCTCTCCTTTTGGCTTATGAGATAAAAAAAGAGCGATTGCATCTGGCTCATCGAAACCGGTCAAATACCAAAAATTACTATCTTGTCTAAAAGGATATTCACAATCAGAATGGTGCTTTACGAGATTAGCTCCAGGAATAATAGCAGCTTTTCCTTTTAATTTATTTAGGAAAATTTCTCTTCTTTCTTCAAAAATTTTATTGTCAGGTTTAGACATAAATAGTGTATTGGCGTGTTTTAAAAAAAAATGGAAGAATGAATTAAAACAGAATTAGTAACTTACCTATTTTAATGGAACCAAGTGTTTACGGTTTAATATTCCTCATTTTGATAATTTTAATTGGGTCTGCATGTTGTTCGGGAGTAGAGGCAGCTTTTTTAGCTGTGAATTCAATAAGAATTTTAGAATTAGCCTCAAAACAAAAGCCAAAAAGTTCTGCAAATCAACTACTTAAACTTAGAAAACACCTTGGAAGGACACTAACTGTAATTACTATTACTAATAACGGATTTAACATCATTGGGAGTCTTATTTTAGGGGTATACGGAGCATTAGTAATTAATAGCAGTTACGGCTTAACCTTATTTTCAATTGTTTTTTATATTTTAGTTGTTTTAGTAGGAGAAGTTCTTCCGAAAGCTCTTGGTACAAGATTTTCAGTTCAAATAGCATTATTATCAGTTCCTATCTTGAGAATATTAAATATCTTAATGAAGCCATTCTTAATATTAATCGAACAAATATTTCCTGTTATTACTGCAGAAAATGAAATTTCAACTGATGAAGAGGAAATTAGACAAATGGCAAAAATTGGGAGTCAAAAAGGTTTAATAGAGGCTGATGAAGCGGCAATGATATTTAAGGTTTTTCAATTAAATGACTTAAAAGCGAAAGACTTAATGATACCTAGGGTATCAGCGCCGTGTCTTGATGGCTCTTCTAATCTTGATGAAATTTCAAAACTTATAATGTCTGACAACTCTACATGGTGGGTCGTTTTAGGAGATAAAGTTGACAAAATACAAGGAGTAGTTGAACGTGAAAAAATGTTAGCAGAATTAATTAATGGGGAAAATAAAAAATTATTATCAGAAATCTGCGAACCTGTAGACTACATTCCCGAAATGATTAAGGCAGATCAATTATTAACAAGATTTGACAAGAATCATAAAGGAGTGAAAGTAGTAGTAGATGAATTTGGAGGATTCGTGGGAATTATTGGTGCAGAAGCTGTGTTGTCTGTATTAGCTGGCTGGTGGAAAAAATAAATTATGAAAGAATTGAAAATTCATAAAAATTATTTACTTTTGCAAAATTGGTGGGAGACTATTGATCTTACCAACTATGAAAAAAGTTTTTTTAATAGAGACATAATTTCCTTTAATCAACAACTTTTTAGGCTAAAAGAAAAAAAAATAAGAATTGGCGCATATGGTAAATCGGGCGTGGGAAAATCCTCTGTTTTAAATTCTTTATTAAAAGAAGATATATTCAAAACGGATATAATAAATGGGACCACAAGAGAAATACAAGCTAAAGAATGGAATATTAAAGATCAAACACTCAAAAGTATAGAGTTGCTAGATTCTCCAGGATTTGATTTCTGCGATATTGAATTCCCAGATAAAGTTTACTCGTGTATAAATCACTCAGATATTATTTTATTTATAGTCTCAGGAGATTTAAATAGAAATGAATTAAGCGAAATCAACTCCTTGATTAAAGATGGAAAAAAAATTGTTGTAACTTTAAATAAAATCGATCTTTTCAATAAAGTTGAATTAAAACAAATAATAGAAAGTATAAAGTTTAAGCTTCCAAAAGATTTAAATATTCCCATAATTATTAATTATGAAAACAATCTGAAAAATTACATGACAAAGATAATAAATCAACATGGTGAGATATTTTTAACACTAAATTCTCTTCAATCAGCTGACAAATTGTTTCTGCAGATAAAAGAGCAAAGATTGAAAAAAAGGCAGAAATTAGCGCAATCAACTATTGGTAAATTTTCGACAATCAAGGCATCAACGGTAGCTCTTAATCCTTTTATTCTTTTCGATATTGCTGGTAGTCTTGCACTAGATACTGCATTGATTAGCGAATTAAGTAATATTTACGGCTTAAATTTAAAGGGTGAATCTACTAGGAAAATATTCAAAAATATATCAATTAATAATTTATTTTTGGGCTTCACTCAAGTCGGAGTAAATACATCTTTTAATCTTGTTAGGAAAGTAATTTTACTTACAGCACCTTTCACTAACGGGCTATCATTATTACCCTATGGGCCCATAGCAATTATTCAGGCAGCAATAGCAGTTTATTCTACAAAAAATCTTGGGAAATTAGCAGCCAAAGAGATATTTAAAAAAAGCAAAGCTTCGTTTATAGAGCCTTACATAATACTAAAAAATATTATTTTTAATGAACCAGAGATTTTTAAACATTTAAATATTTATTTAACAAAAAGAAATTTAAATAATAACTTTATTAGTTTTCTACCTTAAAGCTTAAAATGGGAAAAAGCATTGCATTATTTGGTACTAGTGCAGATCCACCTACCATTGGACATAAAAAAATACTTGAAGAATTATCAAAAATTTATGCTTTTACTATTAGCTATGTGAGCAATAACCCCACAAAAAAGCACATAGAGGATATATCAATTCGTAGCTATTTATTAAAAACTCTTATTGAAGATTTAGATAATCCTAAAATTTTATTTAATCAAAGTGTTAGTAGCCAATGGGCAGTAGATTCAATTAAAAAATGCAAAGAAATTTATGAATTTAATAATTTAGATTTTGTTATTGGGAGTGATTTAATTAAAGATATTTTCTACTGGAAAAATTTTGACAAGATTATTTTGGAGGTAAGTTTTTATATAATTTTAAGAGAGGGATATCCTGTTGAATCAAATACTCTTAAAATGTTAGAGACTTACAAAGTGAAATTTAAGATTTCAACCATCAAAATCCCAGAAACTTCAAGTTCTAATTTTAGATTAAATTTTAATTGTTCTAATTTACCAACGTCATTAATAGATATAGTTAAGAAGAATAATTTATATGAATCTACTAAATTAGTTGAATGAAGTTTTTACTTGCTCAAATAAATCCAGTAGTTGGAGATTTAGAGGGCAATGCAAAAAAAATACTATATATTGCTTCGAAAGCTTGCTCAATTTCTGCTGATTTTGTTCTTACTCCAGAATTGTCATTATGGGGATATCCTGCAAATGACTTACTTTTTAAAAAAAATTTAATAAAAAATCAATATCAAATAATTGATCAATTAGCCTTAGATATAAATAAAAAATATAGAAACTTAAGTATCACAGTAGGGATAGCTGAGATAATAAATGATTCTTTTTTTCCAAACCTTTATAACTCTATTGCTTTGCTTGAGGGCGGTGAATGGAAAATAATTGCTCGTAAAATTATTCTTCCTACTTACGAAGTATTTGATGAGAAAAGATACTTTAGATCAGAAGAAAAAGTTTCCGTATTAGAAAAAAAAATTAAAAATAAAACTTGGCGACTTGGCTTTACTATATGTGAGGATTTATGGGTCAACAAAGATATAGAAGGCAGAGGAATTCATAAAAAAAATCCTATTCTTGATTTAAAGAAAAAAAAAGTTAATATTTTAATAAATTTATCAGCCTCCCCATATACTTTCAGAAAGTTAGAGCTAAGATCAAAAGTGTCCAGTTTTGCTGCACAATATCTTCAAGTACCTCTGATTTATGTAAACCAGATTGGGGCAAATGATAATTTAATTTTTGATGGAAGTAGTTTTATCCTTGATAAGAATGGATCAAAAATAAAGCAGCTTAAATCCTTTTCAGAAGAGCTCTCCAGTTGGGAAA
The DNA here is from genome assembly GCA_902606505.1 of uncultured Prochlorococcus sp. GTDB lineage: Bacteria > Cyanobacteriota > Cyanobacteriia > PCC-6307 > Cyanobiaceae > Prochlorococcus_A. The sequence continues at coordinate 16,439 of CACLGU010000008.1, read as the reverse complement.
TTGATCAAACAAGACCTGAAAAAAATAAATTTAAAAACTCCGAGATGTCCTCAATTTTTGATGCATTAGTCCTTGGTGTTAAAGATTATGCAAAAAAATGTGGATTTAAAACAGCTTTAATTGGATTGAGCGGTGGCATTGATTCAGCACTTGTTTCAGCAATTGCAACTGCTGCACTTGGAAGTGATAATATTTATTGCGTCTCAATGCCGTCTAAATGGAGCTCATCTCATTCAAAGAGTGATGCAAAAGATTTAGCTAGAAGGTTAAATATAAATTTCAACAGCATCCCAATTGAAAACTTGATGACCTCTTTTGAAGAGTCTTTCATAAAAAACATAGATTTCGAGATGGCTGAAATAACAAATCAAAATATTCAGTCAAGGATAAGAGGAACGCTTCTGATGGCTTTAGCAAATCAAGAAAAGCATTTATTACTTTCAACAGGTAATAAATCGGAACTAGCCGTAGGATATTGCACACTTTATGGTGATATGAATGGAGGATTATCTGTAATAGGGGATTTATATAAGAGTAATGTTTTTAAATTATGCAATTGGCTTGATAGTAAAGATTCAATTAATCACAGAAAATCATATATGTTAGAAATGAATGTAGATATAATTGGAGAAAATATACGTAAAAAAGCTCCAAGTGCTGAATTAGGGCCTAATCAATTAGATACTGATTCTCTCCCACCTTATTCCATCCTAGATAATATTCTTAAAGGAATTATTGAAGAGAAAAAAGATTTAAAACAACTTGAAGAAGATGGTTATAAAAAAGAATTAATTTTAAAAATAATTTCACTTATGAAAAAAGCAGAATTTAAAAGGAAACAGGCTCCTCCAATTCTAAAAATAAGCAGTCAATCATTAGGAAGTGACTGGAGAGTTCCAATAGCAATATCTTATTAATCGCTAAAAGTACATTTTTGGATTTTTTTTATAGGCCTTTTAATTGACTTGAGGTTGATGCCTTTTTTGATAGCAAGAATTATGCCTGCAGCCTCTAAATAATTATCGACTTCAAAAAGATTGGGATAATCATAAAACTCATTTGTCACTTTTAATGTGTTTTGATTTTTTACAGAGATAATATTTAAACCTTTTTCAAGCCCTGCTAGTACTGCTTCTCCACCTAGTGCCCCATTAGGAACAACAATAGATTCAATCTGATCAGGGTGTAGTGAGATTAATTCATTTTTAGCAGGCAATTCAACAATGTCAGGTGCATTGCTTAACCCAATCAGTACTGATGGTAAAAAGGTGTATCCTATTTCTTCTGCAGCTGCACGAGGATCTAAATTTTCATTCAATTCAATTGGATTTAAAGCAGGTGCGTGAGCACAGGGAACTTTTAAAAATTTGCTAATTAAATGACTTATTACTGCTTCGACTCCAGAAATAGGATCAATCCCTTTCCCCTCGCGATAGATATTTGTTTCTAAAGAATTTGGATTATCTGGAAATTTTGCCACAATTGCTATTGCCGTAACTCCTTTTTCTATTAAACATTTTCCAGCATCAATTAGAATCTCAGGATTTTCAAATGTGCCACCACTGATGTTTGAAGAATCAGAATCAATAACTATGTTTAAAGGCTTTTTTGTAATCACATAAGAATGAACATTAATCCCTAAAGTAGAGACACATGCATCAGCAACTTGTAAATGTCTTACTAATATTTCTTTTTCAATGGCTGAATCAAAAATTATCCCAATTTTCTGCTGCTTTACACTTTTTAAAGCTATTTCTCCTTTAGCAAGTCGGTCTAAACTATAACCTTCAACATAAAAAATATTTTTATCTTTTTCAGAAAGAGTACCGCCATTCATAACATTTGGATGAGTAATTAAACATCCACTTGCCGATGCTAATAATTTTGCGGTAGGAAGTGCATCCCCAGCAAAACCTCCTACTTCACAACCAATACCAGTTGGAACAATGAATATTGTTGGTGAATTTTCCATTATTTAAAATATTTAAATTTATATTTTTTAATTAGCTATGACAGCTTTAATTTTAAGTTTTTTTGTCCCAAAAGAGTCAATAGAATTTTGAATATCAACAATTGACCATCGAATTAAATCACCTTTTTTTTCTAAATTTGCAATGATGAATTCTCTTAAATATTTTAATTTTATTGAAACTGGCCAATCTAAATAATAATCAACTGAACTTAATTTCATTTTTGATATTTACCAAATTGATCATTATATAAATCATCTTCGACTTCTTTACCAATAACGATATTCAAATTTGACTTGGGATATGCCACACACAAAAGTGCAAAGCCCTTTTCCCTCAAATCATCATTTAACCCCATAGCATCTTCTTGATCTACAGATCCTTCCAATATCATGGATGCACAATCTGTACAAACTCCTGAACAACAACTACTTGGTAAGTCTATTCCATTCATTTTTGCCGCTGAAATAATATCTTGATCTTCAGAACATAAAAAACTAAAAGTCTTTTGCTCAAATTGAACTTTGATATTGTATTCAGGCATATCCTAAATCTTATCGCTAAACTGCTGATCCTCCTACAACTTCTAATATTTCTTGAGTAATAGCTGCTTGTCTGGCTTTGTTGTAGGTTAGATTCAAAGTACTTGCTAATTCTTTAGCATTATCACTCGCATTATTCATAGCAGTCATCCTGCAAGCGAGTTCTGAAGCTGCCGACTCTTGAAGAGCTCTTAGTACCTGATTCTGTAAATATAATGGTAATAAAGAATCTAATAGTTGATCAGGACTTTGTTCAAAAACAATATCTGATGGCAACTTCTCTGAATCACTTTTTTCAGTATTTGATTTTTCAACAAGTAACTTACTATCTTTTGTAGTCAACCTAAAAATTTCATCGTTTTCCTCGGCGATTCCTTGAGGGTCAAGTGGCAATAGTGTTTGAACGACAGGGGCGCAACTAACTAAAGTGATGAATTTCGTATAAATAATTTCCACTCTATCAGAATTTTCTGAAAGAAATTCAGCTAAGACTTCGCTAGTTATACCATCAGAATCTGTTGCAGTTGGTACCTGTTCCAGCTCTTTAAATGTACTTTTAATTGTGTATCTATCTTTCCTATTTTGGAAATAACCTATTGCCTTTTTACCAACTAAGATCAAATTTGGTGCATAACCTTGTTTAATCAGCTCTGCATACCTAATTTCCACCTTCTTGATTATGTTGGTATTGTATCCTCCACATAATCCTCTATCAGCAGTTATGCATACTAAAGAAATTGTTTTTACATCTCTTTTTGATAGAAGAGGAGAATCTACAGCTTCAAACTGAACTCTAGACTGAATATTTTCTAAAACCCTAGCAAGTTTATCTGCAAAAGGCCTACTCTTAAGAACTTGATCTTGTGCCCTCCTAACTTTTGCAGCTGCAACTAATCTCATGGCTTCTGTTATTTTTCGTGTATTTTTAACAGAAACTATTCGATCTCTAATTTCTTTAAGATTTGCCATGATATTTCCTTAAATAAATTTAAACTGTGGAAAGCATTGAAGATTTAACTTCATTAATCACCTCTTTGAGCGTTGCTTCTAAGCCATCATTCAATTTCTTCTCTTTAAGAATCTCCTCAATAAATTCTGCTTTGTTTAACTTAAGATATTCTCTTAGTTCAGCAGCAAATTTAGTTACATCTTCCACCGGAACTTCATCAATAAGACCTTTAACACCTGCATAAACAACAGCAACTTGTTCAGCAAGATTTAATGGTGAGAATTGTGCTTGTTTTAGTAACTCTCTTAATCTTTTCCCTCTTTCTAGTTGTTGTTGAGTAGCCTCATCAAGATCAGAAGCGAATTGAGAGAATGCTGCTAATTCATCAAATTGAGCTAATTCTAATTTAAGAGTTCCAGCAATTTTCTTAATTGCCTTTGTTTGAGCAGCTCCTCCCACACGGCTAACAGAAATACCAACATTAATAGCTGGTCTTAATCCTGAGTTAAATAAATCTGCACTCAAGAATATTTGTCCATCTGTAATTGAAATAACATTAGTGGGAATATAAGCAGAAACATCACCTGCCTGAGTTTCAATAATTGGAAGAGCTGTCATTGAACCGCCGCCCATATCATCAGATAATTTTGCTGCCCTTTCAAGTAATCTGCTATGACAATAAAAAACATCTCCAGGATAAGCTTCTCTTCCTGGTGGTCTTCTCAAAAGGAGAGACATTTGTCTATAAGCCTGAGCTTGTTTTGTTAAATCATCATAAATAACTAGTGTTGCTTTGCCTTGGTACATAAAGTGCTCAGCAATTGCAGCACCAGTATAAGGTGCTAAGTATTGTAGAGCTGCGGCTTCAGAGGCTCCTGCACTAACAACAATAGTGTAATCAAGAGCTCCTTTTTCTCTTAAAACCTCAACCACATTTGCTACAGATGCTGACTTTTGACCGATAGCCACATAAACACAAACTACGTCTTGACCTTTTTGGTTGATTATTGTGTCAATAGCAATAGCAGATTTTCCAGTTTGTCTATCACCAATAATTAATTCTCTTTGACCTCTTCCCACAGGAATCATTGCATCAATAGATGTGATACCTGTTTGCATTGGTTCATGTACTGATCTCCTCTTGATTATTCCAGGAGCCATTTCTTCGATCAATCTAGTATCACTTGTCGGTATTTCCCCTTTCCCATCTATTGGTTGTCCTAAAGGGTTAACAACTCTCCCCTGCATTGCCTCGCCAACTGGGACAGATGCGATTTTACCTGTTGACTTAACGTTACTTCCTTCTTGGACGCCAAGTGCCTCACCCATTAAAACAGCTCCAACATTATCATCTTCAAGGTTCAATGCTATACCTTCGGTACCATCCTCAAATTCCAATAATTCACCAGCCATGACCTGATCCAAGCCATATATTCTTGCAATGCCATCACCGATTTGCAGAACAGTTCCTACATTGCTAACACTTACAGATTGGTCATAATCAGTTATTTGTTGTTTTAAGATTGAACTGATTTCATCAGGGCGTATAGATACCATGGATTTAAGAATTTAAGGTTGATTTAAAAGTTACTTGGAAAGTGACAAACCAAGTTTTCTAATTTGTGAAGCAAGGGAAGCATCAATTACTTTCGATCCTACACTGGCGACGAAACCACCAATAAGAGATGGGTCAATTTTAGTTACAAGTTCTAATTTTTCAGTTCCTGCTATATTGATGATCTTTTGGGTAATTAAACCTTTCTGTTCATCTGTAAGCTCGACTGCTGAAGTAACGGTTGCCAAAGCAATATTACTATTTTCTCGATAAATTTCTAAAAACCTTTCAAGAATAGAAGTAATAATTCCAATTCTTTGCCTATCGGCCAATAATTTCAAGAAATTCAGTAAAGAAGAATTTACCTTATTTGAAAAAATTTCAATAATGATTTTCTTCTTAGCATCTGTCTCTAAAACAGGAGAGGAAAATGCCTTCTCCAATTCAGGAGAATCATTTAATAATTCTAAAAGTTGTTTAACCTCAGAAACAATCTCTTCAGTTTGCGAATTTTCATTCACAACTTGAAGTAATGCCTCTGCATATGGTGTAGTAACTGAATTTAAAAGTGGCATTAGTTCACCTCAATATTATTAATTGATTGAGTAACCAAATTTTCTTGTGTTGTTTTATCAAGTCTATTTGGTAGAGAATCTAAAGCTTTTTTAATTGCTAATTCAACAGCTTCTTTTCGAAGTTGAGAAATTGCTCTGGATGCTTCAGAGCTCTCATCAGAAATTGCACTTTGTTTAATTCGTGCCATCTCTTCGATTGCTTTTTTCTCACTTTCCATTCTGATTGATTCAGATCTTTTGAGAGAATCTGCTTTTATTTGAGAAGCTTTTTCTTCTGCTAAAGATAAGTCTTTCTTTGCCTTCTCTAAAGCTTGAGTTGCATTGAGAAGTCGATCTTCAGCATCTTTTAATTCAAGAAGAATCCCTTCTCTTCTTTTTTGAAGCATTTTACCTAGGAAACTAGGCAAAAATTTATAAAGGCCAAAAACCACTACAGCCCAATTAAGGATATTAGTTTCGAATAAATCGAAATTCAATCCAAAACCTTCTGTAGCTAAGAGAGTTAAATTCATTTTTCTAGAATCAGTCTATTAACAATAAGTTCGCTTAAATCATCAGCCTGTTTAGAAAGTTGATCACGAGCAGCAGATGTCTGACTTTCAATTTCTAGTCTTGCTTTTTCTTTTGAAGCATTTGCTTCATTGTTGGCAAGTTCTAATGCTTCTTTATAAAGCTTGTCAGACTCATTCTCCGCTTCGCCCACAATTCTTTGAGCTTCTGAACGAGCACTTTGAAGCTGAGTCATTAAATCAGCTTCTAATTTTTTAACCTCTGAAAGTTTATTTTTAGCCTCAATAATATTATTACTTACAAACTTTTCTCTTTTTTCAACAACATTGCCAACAGGCTTAAAAAAGAGAGAATTTAATATGTAAGTGAGAGCAACTACTTGTATCGCCATAAGTGGCAAAGTGGCATTTATATCAAATAATCCACCTTCTGTAGCACCAAAAACATTAAAGGCCAACATATGATTCAGTTGAGGTTAAAAAATTAAATTTAAATATTGCTAATAATGAGTAGAAGCAATATTAACTTTTAGGAAAAAGGATTCGCAAAAAGTAGTACCAAAGCCACAACTAATCCGTAAATTGTTAATGACTCCATGAAAGCGAATGATAAAAGAAGAGTTCCTCTGATTTTACCTTCAGCTTCTGGTTGACGGGCTATACCCTCAACAGCACCTTGAGCTGCGTTACCTTGTCCAAGACCTGGGCCAATAGCACCTAGACCAACTGCTAAACCAGCAGCTACAACTGATGCAGCGGAAGTAATCGAATCCATAATTTTGAAATAAAGAGCTTAATACTTGTGATAAATCTTTTTTGTCATACACGCTTGGACATCCTTTCGTTTAAGAATGGGTCTGATATTTTCAGACCTACGCGATTAAATATTTTGCCAGATTACAGACCTTTTGTAAAAACGTCTGCATGTATTGGAAGACAGCTAATGATGTTCTTCAACAGCTTCTCCAATGTAGTAGGCCGCTAAAGTTGCGAAAATCAATGCCTGAATTGCACTAGTAAATAATCCTAGGAACATAACAGGTATTGGGAGAATTAGTGGAACTAAGAAGACTAGAACGCCAACAACAAGTTCATCAGCCAAAATATTTCCAAATAGCCTGAAAGAGAGTGATAAAGGTTTAGTAAAGTCCTCTAAAATTTTGAAAGGAAGCATAATCGGAGTTGGGTGAACATAATATTCGAAGTATCTCCAACCTTTATTGCTTAAACCGGCATAGAAATAAGAAAGTGAAACCAATAAAGCCAATGCTATTGTTGTATTGATATCTGCAGTTGGGGCTCCCAACTCTCCACTTGGTAACTTAATCAATCTCCAAGGAATTAAAGCTCCTCCCCAATTACTAACAAATACAAATAAAAATAAAGTACCTATAAATGGCATCCAATCTCTATAAACTTTTTCACCTATCTGAGTCCTCGCAAGATCTCTTATATAATCCCAGAGAAACTCAAGCAAGTTTTGGAGGCCTTTAGGATCATTTTCCATTTTTTTAGTTCCTAAAGAAATAAAAACTAATAATGCCCCTAATAAAATCCAAGATGTCAAAAATACCTGCCCATGAAGTCTGATATTTCCAATTTGCCAATAAAGATGTTGACCAACTTCTAATGCTGCAAAATTTGATAGCAAGGAATTAAAGAACATTTGATTAGAATAAAAATTTACTTAAGAACGTGAAAAATAAAAAATGAGTGAAGGTTTATAAATAAAAAAACCTATCATTGCAGGAAAAATATCCAAAGATCCTAGCTTGCTCGCAAAAATAAAGAGACAAACTGGAACTAATAGTTGCAATTTTGATACACCTGATGATTCGGTACCAAGTTTTCCAATACTTTTAGCAAGTAAACGTAGGTAAAAAATACCGGCAATTGCACCTATTAAAATACTAAAACCAAAGGTAAATCCGAGAAAAATTCCAGTTATTGATGCTAAAAGAATAGAAACAATAAAAGTCATCCCAAAAATTGTTAATTGTAATTTTGTGTATTCATCATTTTGAGAAAGAAAACTATCGATTTGATAGGCAATGCCAGTTTTACTTTCTTGAATGATTGAATTATCTAGGGGTTGAGAAAATTGAACATTCTCATTAGAAGGATGCTCAAGTTTTTTTCTATTTGAGTCCACTGATGTGAACATAGTTAGAAACCCCTCTGAATGGTTTTATGTAAGTATATAAACTCACGGAATCTATCACGGAGAGTGACCTTTTTGCTAGTTTTTTTTTGTAAAAAATTAATTCTTAAGATTTATGATTAATCTGTAGGTCATTTTTACTTTATTCTTCAAAAATAAAATTTATGAAAAATCATCTTTCTTAATCGCTTTAACACTTTAAAACTTTAATAAAAGACTTGGCAAAATCACAATTAAACGTCTCAATAGAACATATACATCTAAAAAATTGGAGATAAGTCAAGAAAAAATAAAATATAAAAGAATTTCTAAAAGAAAAAAAGCCTTTAGTTCATATCACAAAAAAAATCTAATCAATTTAACAGAGTCTATATTTCCCTTACCTTGGACGATATGGCCTTATGAGGCAAAAATTCTCGTTATTCTCATTGGAATTTGGTCAATACTAGGACTATGCATTCTTGGATCATCAAGTTGGTGGGTAGCCAGTAGGGAAATGGGAAATTGGGCTTACTTCTTAAAAAAACAAATTATTTGGACAATTCCGGGAATAGGTATATTTTATTTTGTTCTGAATACAAACATTAGAAATCTTTTAAAGTTTTCAAGAATTATTTTTTTTATTTTATTCTTTCTAATATTACTAACCAATATTACTGGAATTACAGTTAACGGATCTTCAAGATGGCTAGTACTAGGAAATTTACGTCTACAACCATCTGAATTAATTAAGCCTTTTCTAATTCTAGAAGCTTCTAACCTTTTCGCTCATTGGAATCTAATTAAGAATGATAAAAAATTAATTTCAATATTCTCTTTTGGATTATTAATTTTATTAATACTAAAGCAGCCTAATTTAAGTACTGCATCATTAACTGGAATTCTTTTTTGGGTAATGGGTTTATGTGGAGGTGTAAAACTAAGTTCTCTATGCTCATTTGCCTCATTAGGATTTATTACTGGATGTATTAGTATCCTCAATAACGAATATCAAAAACTTAGAGTTACTTCATTTATTAATCCTTGGAAAGATCAACAGGAAAGTGGATTTCAATTGATTCAAAGTTTATTAGCTATAGGTTCAGGTGGTTTATTCGGTCAAGGTTTTGGCTTGTCTATACAAAAATTACAGTACCTACCTTTTATGTACACAGATTTTATTTTTGCCATTTTTGCTGAAGAATTTGGTTTGTTAGGGTGTACTTTATTCCTAGGTTTTCTAGCAATTTTCTCTTATATAACTGTAAGAATTGCTCTAAAGTGCAGGAACAACTATACAAAATTAGTTTCTATTGGATGTGGTGTGTTGTTGACAGGTCAATCAATAATGCATATCGCTGTAGCAACAGGCTCTATGCCTACTACTGGCTTACCACTACCTTTCATTAGTTATGGTGGGAATTCATTAATCGCATCATTTTTCATTGCAGGGATGTTACTGAGATGTTCATTAGAATCTACAGGCTTCATAGGTATGATTAGTACACGAAAGACGCTTAATTAGTTAGAATTTATAGTATTTAATTAGTCAAGCTATCGAATCATTTAATTTAGTTATTTCAGAATTATCTCAAAAGGGTAATCTGCTCATGCAGAATAGCCTTAATAATCCCGGACCATTTACTATATTTTTGGTTTTCAGCGCAGGACTTTTAACAAGTCTTGGCCCATGCTCATTATCATTACTACCAATCACATTTGCTTATATAGGAGGAACAGAAAAAAATAAATTTAAACTTATTAGTTTTTCAGGAGGAGTCGTTTTTTCACTCGTCGCGCTTGGTGCTGCCAGTGGATTCTTAGGTAGGATATATGGGCAAATCCCATCTTTTTACACTTCGATCGTTGCCTTGATAGCAATAATAATGGGTTTAAATTTACTGGGTATTCTAAAGTTTCAGTTCCCGAATGGGCCTGATATGAAAATAATTGAAGAAAAAATACCAACATTTATAGCACCTTTTGCAATAGGGACTACTTTTGGACTTGCTTCTTCACCTTGCATTACACCAGTCTTAGCAACTCTTCTTGCTTGGGTATCGCAAGCTAAAAATCCAACAATATCTATTATTTTTTTATTTTTCTTTGGGATAGGACAAGTAACCCCATTAATCATTGCAGGAGCTACTGCAGAAAACTTAAAACAATTTTTAGCGCTTAGAAAATTTAGTCAAATAATTCCGACTATAAGTGGCATATTTTTAGTTTCCCTAGGGTTGTTGAATTTATTATCAAATTGGATTTAAATGATTATTTTTAAGAATCTAATATTAAAAATATCAAGTTTAAGATTCGCCATATCACTAATAATCTTCATAGCTATTACAAGCGGCATAGGTACTTTTATACCTCAAGGTAGTAGTAATACATTTTATATTGATAATTTCGATAGTTCTCCTATTTTGGGCTTTTTAGATGGAGAAAAAGTCTTGAAACTTCAATTGGATCATATATATACAAGCTTTTGGTTTGTATTTACATTAATTCTTCTTTGCATTTCTCTAGCAGCTTGTAGTTTCAGGAGGCAAATCCCTTCATTAAAAGCTTCATTAAAATGGATCGAATATAAGAGCGAAAAAAAATTTAGCAAACTGCAACTAACTTCAAGTCATCCAATCAAGGAAGATGGAGAACAAATATCAAAAGTAGATTTATTACTTAAAAAAAGAGGATGGAAAACATACAAATTTAAAAGTCATATTTCTGCAAGAAGAGGTTTAATTGGAAAAATCGGTCCTTTAGTTGTACATATTGGATTAATAGTCTTACTTATAGGTTCAGCATATGGAAGTTTTACAAGTCAATCAAAAGAACAATATTTACTGCCTGGAGAAACTTTGGATCTTGTCAATGAGAGCACAAACTCAAAAGCCAATATAAAGTTAGTCGATTTTTCTATAGAACGAGAAAGTGATGGTATACCCAAACAGTTTATTTCAAAATTAAATTTTTCTTCTGAAGATCTAAATTTAAATGAAATAAAAACAACCAAAGTTAATCACCCTATCAGGTTTAAAGGATTAACTATTTATCAAGCAGATTGGGCAATATCAAATGTTGTTTTAGAAATAGATAATATCCTTTATCAATTACAATTAAAGGAGATTCCCGAAATCGGTAATCAAGTTTGGGGAGTTTTAGTTGAATTAGGATCGGAGACTAAAAAAAATTTCCTCTTGACAATAGATAATGAAAATGGTCCACTTAAAATTTCGAATATAGAAAATTTTTCCGGGAATAATCTCTATATCAATGACAATCCTTTAGAAGTTAATTCTTCAAAAGTATCTCTGAAAAAAATAATTCCCAGCAGTGGTTTAATAATTAAAAATGATCCGTCTATACCATTTATTTACTTTTCTTTTACCTTAATAATTTTTGGAACAATAATAAGTCTTATACCAACTAACCAATTATGGATTCTAGTAAATAAAGAATCACAAAAATTATCTATTGGAGGCATTAGTAATAAAAATCTAGTTGGTTTTAAAAAAGAATTTTCTAAATTATCAGAAGAAATAAAAAAATTTTAATTTCTTTTCTGCCCACTAAAAATATCTAACTGCATAGAAACATTCCCTCTAGGGTTAAATGCAGCGTTTAAATGTATCCAGTGAGGTGAACCTTCATTCACTAAATCATCCATAATTCTATTCACTACTTCCTCATGTGATATTTTTATATCTCTAAAATTATTAATATAAAGCTTTAAAGACTTCAACTCATAGACTTTCAAATTAGGTTGATAAATAATATTTAACTTTGCAAAATCTGGATAACCAGAAAAGGGGCACTTACATGTAAATTCAGGTAACTGAATAGAAATTTCATAAATTCTTTTCTTGTTTGGATTATCGAAACAAATTATTTTTGATTCTTCAATAATTCTTTCACCATATAACGGTCTTTGAGTTGAATCTTCTAATTTAGCTGTACTCATTTTTTAGTAGAACTTTTTTACTAAACCTATATAAAAACTATATATAAAGATAAAAATTCGCAAAAGTATCAACAAATCTAAGTATTACAATTGACTAAGTCAAAAGCTGTTAAATCTTATTTTTGTAACAACAGTAACATTCATTATGTCTACCAAAAGGGTTATATGTGTTTAGTTCAATGAAAAATTAATGGACATTTGTTTGATAACTATCGATAACAACTTAAATAAATCCCTGCAACCAAAAACAGCAATTGGAATGTTATGGCTTCAAACGCACTTTGAGAATGATCAGTGGGAAGCATTGTCAAATAGTACAGTAATAATTTCTGAAGAAAATTCCCAACTATTAATTGAAGACGCCGAGAATGCAGGCCTTAATGTTGAATGTTTTTCTGATATTTCAATGTTGGATGTTTTCCCAAAAAACAATTAAAATAGTAGTGTTCAATCTTTAATCATGAAGAAAATTGAAGCAATCATACGTCCATTTAAGCTTGAGGATGTAAAAATTGCATTAGTAAACTCTGGTATTGTTGGAATGACCGTTAGTGAAGTCAGAGGTTTTGGGAGGCAAAAAGGACAAGTTGAAAGATATAGAGGTTCAGAATTTACTGTTGAATTCCTTCAAAAACTCAAAGTAGAAGTTGTTGTAGAAGATGAAAAGGTTAATTCAGTCATAGATGCGATTGCTGAAGCAGCGAAAACTGGAGAGATCGGTGACGGGAAAATATTCATCACATCAATCGATTCTGTTGTGAGAATTAGAACTGGCGACAAAGATGAAGAAGCTCTTTAATTTAAAGAGTTTCTTTTACTAAATTTTGTATATATTCACTATCTATGCTTGGATTTGATTCACTTTTTAAGGACATCCAAGCTAGATATTCATGATTTCCAGCAGGACCTACTAGAGGAGAAGCTATCAAATTCTTTATATTCCATTGGAAATTCTTAGCAGCATAAATAACAGACTCTACAGCCTCAATATGGAATCTAGGATTGCGAACAACACCGCCTTTACTGACTTTATCTTTACCTACCTCAAATTGAGGTTTAATCAAAAATATTCCCTCAATACAATCACCTTCTAATAAATTACCAATAGATTTAAAAACTAACTTTAATGAAATAAAAGACAAATCAGCCACCACAAAATTTGGTAACTCATTACCTCTAGATAAAAGATCATTAGGTTTTAAATTTCGAATATTAGTTCGTTCAAAAAGTATAACTTTTGGATTATTTCTAATCTTCCATGCAGTCTGCCCATAACCAACATCTATCCCATAAACTAACTTTGCTCCTTGTTGCAATAAGCAATCAGTAAATCCCCCAGTAGAGATTCCTGCGTCAATACATATTTTTTCTTTTACTTTAATTTCAAGTTTATTAAATGCCTCCAATAATTTTTCGCCGCCCCTTGATACAAACATAGGTTCAGAATCAATAAAAAATTCAGATCCAATTAATACTTGTTGTCCAGGTTTATCCCATACTTTTCCATTGATATCTCTAACCTTGCCCGCAAGAATTAAACCTTGGGCTTTTTGACGAGTTTCACATAAACCACTTTTAAGAAGATAAAGGTCTAATCTACTTTTTTTAATCATCTATTAATCAATAAAAAAAGACTGAATAATGAACTTCTACAAGATTAAGATCCAAATTCTTTAATACCTTCCAATTTTAAATAAGAAATAAAAAATTTCCCATTATTAACGAAAGGAATAAAGGAAAAAATGCAAATATTTTTATATTTAAACTTTCTTAATTAGCCAGAAAAATGTTACATAAGAAAATAATAGCCAGGCAAATATCTTCAATGGCAAGTACATCTTTAAGGTATAAAGCAATAATTCGATTTTGGTTATAAAGTTTAAATTGATAATTAATAAAAATTGTGATCGAGCGTTACACATTACCCGAAATGGGTAAAATCTGGACTGATAGCGCAAAATTCCAGAGTTGGCTTAAGGTTGAAATAGCTGCATGTGAAGCAAATTTTTCCCTGGGGAAAATTCCTGAGAATGCCATGAAAGAGATACGTTCAAATGCAAAGTTTGATGAATCTAGAATTACACAAATTGAGAAAGAAGTTAAACATGATGTCATAGCATTTCTTACAAGCGTTAATGAATTTGTAGGAGATTCTGGAAGATATATACATGTTGGTATGACCAGTAGTGATGTACTTGATACTGGCTTATCTCTTCAGTTAAAAGATTCTTGCGAATTGTTATTAAAAGAAATTGAGAACCTAGAAAATGAAGTCAGATTATTAGCAAGGAAGCATAAAAATACCTTAATGATTGGCAGATCTCATGCAATTCATGGGGAGCCAATTTCCTTCGGTTTTAAACTTGCTGGATGGTTAGCAGAAATAATAAGGAACAAAAAAAGATTGTTAACACTTAAAGAATCTGTAGCTATTGGACAAATAAGTGGTGCAATGGGAACTTACGCTAATACGAATCCCAAAGTAGAACAAATAACTTGTGATTTACTCGGCTTAAAACCAGATACAGCAAGTACGCAGGTCATATCAAGAGATAGGCATGCAGAATATGTTCAAACTATTGCATTAGTTGGCGCTTCTTTAGATAGATTCGCAACTGAAATAAGAAATTTACAGAGAACTGATGTTTTAGAAGTTGAGGAGGGCTTTACAAAAGGGCAAAAAGGAAGTTCTGCCATGCCTCATAAAAGAAATCCTATTCGAAGTGAAAGAGTAAGCGGTTTAGCAAGAATTTTGAGGAGTTACGTTTTAACAGCACTTGAAAATGTTCCACTTTGGCATGAAAGAGATATAAGCCATAGTTCAAATGAACGTATCATGCTACCTGACGTATCAATCTGCTTGCATTTTATGCTCAGGGAAATGCAAGATGTAGTGAGCAATTTAGAAGTCTATCCAAAAAATATGCTAAAAAATTTAAATATATATGGTGGTGTAATCTTTAGTCAGAAAGTTTTACTTTTGCTTGTAGAGAAGGGCTTGTCTAGAGAAAAAGCTTATAGACTAGTACAAAAAAATGCGCATCAAGCCTGGAATACTCAGAATGGGAATTTCAAACAAAATATAGAGAGAGATAATGAAATAATGGATTTTATTGATCAAAGTGACTTAGAGGAATGTTTTAATCCTTCAATTCATCTCAACAATTTAAGTGTAATATGGGAGAAGTTAGGTATCTAGGATTACTGAAAACCTTATCTAAGTTAAACCAGTGTTTTCAGAGGAATAATGACAAAAAACTTTAGGATTGAAAAAGATAGTATGGGAACGATACAAGTCCCTATACAAGCTTTGTGGGGTGCTCAAACACAAAGATCGATAATAAATTTTTCTATTGGAGAAGAATTAATTCCAATTGAGTTAATTTATTCACTCACCCTCATAAAAAAAGCTGCTTCAATTGCGAATTTCAATTTAGGTTTAATAGACAAAAGGAAAAAAGACTTAATTGTAGAGGCATGTTCGGAAATACTTGATGGGCTTCACGATTCACAGTTTCCCTTAAAGGTTTGGCAAACAGGTAGTGGCACGCAAACAAATATGAACATTAATGAGGTAATTTCAAATATTGCAGCATTAAAAACTAATTCAGAGCTTGGTAGTCATCAACCAATTCATCCGAATGATGATGTAAATAAATCCCAGTCAACTAATGACACTTTTCCTGCTGCTATTCAAATATCTGTTGTTAATGAAATAATCAAAAATTTAGTTCCAACGATCAGAGAACTTACCAAGATCCTTGATAAAAAAAGTGAAGAATGGAAAGACCTTATAAAGATAGGAAGAACCCATTTTCAAGATGCAGTTCCCCTTACTTTTGGGCAAGAAATATCAGGATGGTCAGAGCAACTTAAAGATGCTGAGAATGCAATTATTATGAGTCTGAATGAATTGTATTTCTTACCTTTAGGAGGAACTGCAGTTGGTACAGGGATTAATTGTCCAAAAGGATTTTGTGAAGAGTCTATAAAAACAATTTCCGATGATACTAATCTAATGTTCTATAAATCAAAAAATAATTTTTCTATCATGGCCTCGCATGATCGTCTTGCTCAAGTAATGAGTCAGATAAAAATATTAGCAGGTGCATTATTTAAAATTTCTAATGATATAAAAATTCTATCTTCTGGTCCAAGATCAGGAATATATGAACTAATTATTCCTCAAAATGAACCTGGAAGTTCTATCATGCCAGGCAAAGTGAATCCAACTCAAT
>CACLGU010000007.1 GCA_902606505.1 uncultured Prochlorococcus sp. | reverse complement strand
TGAATAGGGTTAATATCAGAAGTATTAAGAATTCCAATTACTCTATCGGCGTCGCGTACTGCAGATAATTCTGGGTTAGTAACAACAATAGCCTCTTTACAAGCTGCAAGAGCATTTTTAAAGCCATCTTCTACGCCAGCAGGACAATCTACTAAGACAAAATCAAATTTCTCACTAAGCAGTTCACTAATTTTTTTCATATCTTCTGGCTTCATCCAATCCAACATCCTTGGATCTCCAGCAGGTAGAAGAGCAAGATTAGGTTCCTTTTTATGTCTAACCAACGCTTGGTCAAGTCGACAATTCTTGTCAAGAACATCTTGAGCAGTATAAATAATCCGATTTTCTAATCCAAGAAGAAGATCTAAATTTCTTAAGCCAAAATCAGCGTCTAATACAGCAGTTGTGGCTCCGCTATTAGCAAGAGCTATGCCTAGATTTGCAGTTAAAGTGGTTTTACCAACCCCTCCTTTACCTGAACAAATTAATATTGTGCGAGTATTTTTCCCCACGATTTTTAGGATTTTCCAAATAATAAAGCCACTTGCAGAAAGTTAAATATTTTAAAGATTAAGTAATTCTTAAATTTATAAACTTTAAATTAATTTATTGCAAATCATTGATTAATTTTTAGTTTCGATTATGTGTGGTTTGATTATGATGGTTTGTTTATCTATAACCGCAATTTCTGGATAAAAATTTTTGGGCTTATCCTTTGGTCCAATAGCTATTACATCTGCAATTCTTAATTGTAAAGGATTTAAATAAAGTGATGAAATAGAGGCATTTTTATTTCCACTTTTTCCTGCGAATGCGACCCCTTGTAATTTACCCCAAACGTAAATGTTTTTTTGGGCGGAAACTATTGCTCCTGGATTAACGTCTCCAATAATGCATAGGTTTCCATTTGAAGATATTCTTTCACCCGATCTAACTGTCCCTTCGTGTAGAATATCGTCTTTGTTTTTTGACTTAAATAAAAGTAACTTTTTTTGAATCTCTTGCTCTTTATAAAAAATTGAATCAATTTTTAAAGACTTTCCACTTAATATTGTATCTCTATTATTTGAATAAATATACAGTGAAATAATGTTAATTTTGTCAAAATGATTTTTTAATTTAGATAATTGATGAGAACTTATTGATTCATTGACTGCGAAAATTTTTGCTTCTAAAGGTTCTTTGACGGAAGAAACCCTTTTGAAGGTTTCATGGATATTATCTAAATCCAATAAAGAAAAAATTTCTAAATATTTACTGTTAGTATTTTTTAAAACGATTTCCATGGAATTAAATCTAGGAATTGTTTTTTATTAATGAAATTTCATTTTTAATTTCATTTTTGATCATATCTGGATAAATAATAAAAGAGCTTTCCTCAGTTCTCATTAAAGTTTTTATTAATGCAGAACTATTTTCTAATGCGCTTTGATTGGTGCCGTCCCATATTTTTAATGCATTATTAGATTCAAAGCCTTTAAAAGACCTTTCCTTAATCCCGCAAAATATTTCTGAATCATAACCATTCTTTTCACATAATTTTGTGGCAAATGCAAGGATTTTTAATCTATTCATCTTACTTAAAAAACTTATGTCTGTTGCTTTTAATAAATCTCTGTCAATAAACATTTTGCATAGTGTAGAAAGTGGCTCAAAAGATTCATCTTTCCATCTAATCAAATGATAATAAAAGGTTACATCATCATTTCTTATGAAATCATCAAAACCAACCTCTGTAGGTGAAAAAATCCATTTATTTAAAGAATCATCTAACCAAATTTTCTTTTCATAATTATGTTTTATTGTGTGTAATATTTTTTCCAGAATCCATGTTGATATTTCGTTTATCCTATGATTGTAGATTGTTCTATACATCAAGTTTCTCAGTACAAGGAAATGCTCAATAGCGATCACTCCTTTTGGTTTGATTCCGATATTCCCATCAGGTGAAAAGGTAAGAGCTGAAATAATTCTTTCTAAATCTACTAACCCATAATTAGTACCTGTATTGTAACTATCGCGTAAAAGATAATCTAGACGATCGCAATCTATCTCACTACTTATTATTGTTTTTAGAGGGTTTGAAAATAGTTGTTTTGATTGAAATAATTCACCAATTTTTCTCGGTAATTCGTTGTCATACTTTTTGAGGATTGAATTTATTGGAGAATATTTTGTAACTAGGTTTTCAGACCATTGTTCGTGATTGTGCTTGAATATTGTTTCACTGGTATGGCTTAAAGGTCCATGACCTAAATCATGTAATAGAGCTGCTCCATAAAGAACAAATATATTTTCACAAAATGAAGATTTACTTTCAATTAATCTCTTATAAATTTTTCTAGCTATACAAAAAACACCAATTGAGTGAGTAAATCTGCTCGATTCTGCACCATGAAAAAGTAAAGATGCCGCACCTAATTGTTTTATTCTTCTTAGTCTTTGAAAAGCAACAGTATCGATTAATTCCATAATCATTAATTCTTCAGGCTTTCCTGCATCAAATACTATTTCTTTATGAATTGGGTCATGAAAAATTCGTTTAATACTCATATTTTAAGATTTATTATTTTCAATCTTTATTAATTTCAAGATTTAATTTCTTCATTGTTTAATTCAATAGTTTGAACTGAAACTTCTTCTTTTTCTAGAAGCGACCCCAGAAATAATTCTGCATTCCTCACCCATTTATCATCAGTACTTCCATAATCACTTGCATCCGGGAGATCAAGTAATTTGTCAGGAGTCATACCTTGACCTTGAATATTATTACCTTTGGGGGTTAAGTAACTAGCTACTGTTATTGCAATACCACTATCTTCTCCCAAACTTTTTAGGGATTGAATTAAACCTTTTCCATAAGTTTGTTCTCCCATAAGAATTGATCTCTCATTATCTTGTAAAGAACCAGCAAGTATTTCACTGGCACTTGCAGTACCTTTATTTACTAAAGTCACCATTGGCCCATCAAAATATGTCTCTTTTTGAGAAATAATTGCATCTTTGATTCCATTTCTATCTTTTGTCTCTACTACAGGTTTCTCACTCAATAATGAGTCTGCAACTGCTATGCCTGAGCTTACTAGTCCCCCTGAATTATTTCTAAGATCCAAGATCATGCCCTCAACCTCTTTCTCTTTTAACTCTTGAAGTGCCTCTTCAACTTTTTTGGGTACGCTTTCGCTGAATTGAGTTATCCTTAAATATCCTATTGTGTGAGAATCGTCTCTTAATCTTTTTGTCCTAACTGGTCTAAGATCTACTGACCTCCTCTCTAGATCAACTTCCCTAATTTCTCCTGATTCCGAAGATAATTCAACTAAAACTTTCGTCCCCGATTCACCTCTTAACTTAGAGGCAGTGCCCGCAAGCCCTAATTTTTCTGATGAGATTCCGTCAACTGTCTCTATCAAGTCCCCGCTTACTATCCCAGCTTCTTCAGCTGGGGAACCCCCAAGAGTAGAGATAACTTTAACTTTATTGTCATCATCTTCACCTAATTGAAGTCCAACACCATTAATTTCACTACCAAAATTACTTGATTTCAGTAGTTCATAATCTTTTGGGCGTAAAACTCTCGTGTAGGGATCATCTAGAGGTCTTAACATGTCTTCAATTGCGGAATAAGCCTCTTCACTTGTTTCAATTTGTTTCTGTAATGTTTTTTGTCTTATTCTTTTCCATTGGATTTCATCAAACTTTTCTGGATCATAAAAACCTTCGTTTACCAAGGTCCAAGCGTCAAGTACTAATTGCCTGCTATCACTGAGAGCATCCACTCTTTCAATCAATAAAAGATTGATAGAAAAAACGATGATCATTAATGCAGTGATGAAAGTTTTGAATGTTAAAAGTTTGTTAAAAGATGAATTCATTGGGTTAAGTGTTAACACCAAGTATAAGAATTTTAAGTAAGCTCTTTATATCAAAGCTAATTTTTTTTTGGATGGCGAATTCTTCATCTGTTTATGACTGGTTTCAAGAAAGGCTTGAAATCCAAGACATAACTGACGACGTAACTTCCAAGTACGTACCCCCTCACGTAAATATTTTTTATTGTTTAGGAGGCATAACTTTAGTATGCTTCTTAATTCAATTTGCAACAGGTTTTGCAATGACTTTTTACTATAAGCCAACAGTTACACAAGCTTATAGTTCGGTAAGTTATTTAATGACCGATGTAAGTTTTGGATGGTTAATAAGATCTGTACATAGATGGAGTGCATCAATGATGGTTTTGATGTTAATCCTTCATGTCTTTAGGGTTTACCTTACCGGGGGTTTTAAAAGGCCAAGAGAATTAACTTGGGTTACAGGTGTTGTAATGGCAGTCATAACTGTTGCTTTTGGAGTGACAGGTTACTCTCTACCTTGGGATCAGGTAGGTTATTGGGCAGTTAAGATTGTTTCAGGTGTCCCCGCTGCAATACCAGTAATCGGTGACTTTATGGTTGAACTTCTTAGAGGGGGAGAAAGTGTTGGGCAATCCACTTTAACCAGATTTTACAGTCTCCATACTTTTGTATTGCCATGGTCATTAGCTGTTTTCATGTTGATGCACTTTTTAATGATTCGTAAACAGGGTATTTCAGGTCCCTTATAAACTTTTATAATTAAAACACTACAAGACTTCCTTATGTCTACGTTAAAAAAACCAGATTTATCTGATCCAAAATTAAGAGCAAAACTAGCTAAAGGTATGGGTCACAATTATTATGGTGAGCCAGCTTGGCCAAATGATTTACTTTATATTTTCCCAGTAGTTATTTTAGGTACCATCGCTTGCGTAGTAGGATTAGCAGTTCTTGATCCTGCAATGCTAGGAGATAAGGCAAATCCATTCGCCACCCCTTTAGAAATACTCCCCGAATGGTATCTTTACCCAGTTTTCCAAATACTCAGGGTAGTTCCTAACAAACTTCTGGGTATCGCACTTCAAACATTAATTCCACTTGGATTAATGATTTTACCCTTTATCGAAAACGTTAATAAATTTTCTAATCCATTCAGAAGACCTATAGCAATGTCTGTTTTCTTGTTCGGAACTTTTTTAACAATATATCTTGGAATAGGAGCATGCTTGCCAATTGATAAATCACTGACACTAGGATTATTTTAGGCCTAAATTTTAAACATATCTAAATCGTTATAATCATTCCTTAAAAAATGATTCATTAATAAAAATCCAACTATTGTCCAGGTTTGATAAGTTCTAGATTGTTGTCCAACCCAAGTTCCTGTGGGCCCATCAAAATATTCTGCCCATTCTTGCTTAGGCAATTGATTAAGTTGACACCAGTATGATTCCTCTATTAGAGATTTCATTTCTTCCATTAGAATCACATCATCAGAACCGTAATTCTTTTGATGCAATAGAACGGCTGCACCAAAAAACCAAAGTAAACTTGGCCAATGACCACCATTATGGTAACTCCAAGGCCAATTCTTTGGATCCGATCCTGTTTTATTTTGCCATTCATCGACATCCATATGAGGATGACAAATTCTCATAGGCATTTGAGCCATCAAATGTTGTCTGTTATGCAAAACTAATCTAAATAAAGCTCTTTGTTCTTCAGGAGGCAGTACTTCGAACATACATGCTAAAGAATTACCTAAACTGTAAAATCGAAAGTCAGGTCTTCCTGTCCTAATATTTCCTATTAAGTAACCACCTCTATTCTCTAACCAATCTTGTAGCCATGAGGGAACTACTTGAGGTTGAACGTTAAATTCATTGAAGTGTTGATCATCTCCGTACTGCTCAGTTGGCCTTCTTCTTAAATTTTGCATTGTTTGGCTGGTAACCCAATAATGCTTTAAAAGAAAACCTCCTAAATCCTTAACCCACTGATTTGTGAGAATTAGTCTTTGGTCTAAAAGTCTACTGACATGATCTGCTCTACTTAATTCCATGAGATTTATACAACTTTTTAAACATCCATGAAGTAAAACTTCAACTTCTAGAGGTGCTCCCCATACATCCATAGGTCTATCAATCATAAATGCGCAATCTGGAACAAAAAGTACTGGAGTACCCTCAAATGTTGGATGTAGAACTAGGTCTAATAGAAGTTGAATACCTCTTTGAACACTTTGGCTTTTTCCGAAGGCATAATCGCCGCTTTTATTGACATAATACCAACATAAAATGGGCCACCATAAACTTGCATCTGCTGAAGTAATCCTCCCGATTGACCTCTGACCATAGTCTCCAATGAGCTTTCCATTTTCTTCAACGAAACTAGTCGGAAATACCCCACGTGTTTGATAATTAGTGCTTTGTAACTCAAGGCATACACTGAGGAACTTTTTGACAATTTCATAACGTTTTTGTGTAATGAGATAAATCATTACAGGAACGTTATCTCTTAAAAATATTTCTCCATAATTTAACTTTTTATCTTTTGTTGGGTGTTCTAGTGCAGCAACGCTTCCCACTAACTCGCCTGATATTTCAACCAAAGTTTTTTCGAAGTGTTTTTTTGCATTTGTTACAATTTTCTCTTCATCGGAACTTGGTCTTACTCTTAAATTTTTTTGACTAAATCTTTCTGCCATTTCATTTATATCCCTTTATTTAAGCCTAGTTGTTTAAAGAGACTTTGAACAAATAAAAAATTAATAAAAAATTTTTGTATAAAAGGTTGCATAATTACAGTGGGATGGTTTAGTATTTTCTTCTGGGCAGAAATATTCTTTTTGCATTATTCAATCAATTACTTTAAATCTGATTTTTGGTAAATGAGTGAATTTTCTGAAGATTTGATTTCGATCAAAATTTTTAGCCAGAAGAAGGGTTTACCCTTCTAAGTGAGTTATACACTTGTTGTTTAACTCTGCACCTAGAAAATTTAAAAACTTAGGAACTGATGCTTTTATTGCGTCAAGAATAACTAAATTTTTTTAGTTCTTTCAAGATGTACATGCAATAAAGGTGTGAGGTCCCGTCAAGAATATATAAAAATGTCATCAATTGCTAACTTTTAGCTTTGATGAAAACGGATCTGAGATCTTGGAAAGTCACCTTAGAAATATTTTTAATGTGCACTCAATGTAATCCTTAATATTTTAAGGAGGCTGAATCTAAATACCAAAACTGAAGTTTTTATTTGGATAAACCAATTCAATTTGAGTAGATTTATCTACAAAAGGATTTGAACACAACGGAGAGTTTGATCCTGGCTCAGGATGAACGCTGGCGGCGTGCTTAACACATGCAAGTCGAACGAACCTTCGGGTTAGTGGCGGACGGGTGAGTAACGCGTGAGAATCTGCCCTCAGGAGGGGGATAACGGTTGGAAACGACCGCTAATACCCCATATGCCTACTGGTGAAATGAATTTCGCCTGAGGATGAGCTCGCGTCTGATTAGCTAGTTGGTGAGGTAATGGCTCACCAAGGCTTCGATCAGTAGCTGGTCTGAGAGGATGATCAGCCACACTGGGACTGAGACACGGCCCAGACTCCTACGGGAGGCAGCAGTGGGGAATTTTCCGCAATGGGCGAAAGCCTGACGGAGCAACGCCGCGTGAGGGACGAAGGCCTCTGGGCTGTAAACCTCTTTTCTCAAGGAAGAAGATATGACGGTACTTGAGGAATAAGCCACGGCTAATTCCGTGCCAGCAGCCGCGGTAATACGGGAGTGGCAAGCGTTATCCGGAATTATTGGGCGTAAAGCGTCCGCAGGCGGCTTTTCAAGTCTGCTGTTAAAGCGTGGAGCTTAACTCCATCATGGCAGTGGAAACTGAAAGGCTTGAGTATGGTAGGGGCAGAGGGAATTCCCGGTGTAGCGGTGAAATGCGTAGATATCGGGAAGAACACCAGTGGCGAAGGCGCTCTGCTGGGCCATTACTGACGCTCATGGACGAAAGCCAGGGGAGCGAAAGGGATTAGATACCCCTGTAGTCCTGGCCGTAAACGATGAACACTAGGTGTCGGGGGAATCGACCCCTTCGGTGTCGTAGCTAACGCGTTAAGTGTTCCGCCTGGGGAGTACGCACGCAAGTGTGAAACTCAAAGGAATTGACGGGGGCCCGCACAAGCGGTGGAGTATGTGGTTTAATTCGATGCAACGCGAAGAACCTTACCAGGGTTTGACATCCTGCGAACCTCTTAGAAATTTGAGGGTGCCTTCGGGAATGCAGTGACAGGTGGTGCATGGCTGTCGTCAGCTCGTGTCGTGAGATGTTGGGTTAAGTCCCGCAACGAGCGCAACCCACGTTTTTAGTTGCCAGCATTTAGTTGGGCACTCTAGAAAGACCGCCGGTGATAAACCGGAGGAAGGTGTGGATGACGTCAAGTCATCATGCCCCTTACACCCTGGGCTACACACGTACTACAATGCTACGGACAAAGGGCAGCAAACTCGCGAGAGCTAGCAAATCCCATAAACCGTGGCTCAGTTCAGATCGTAGGCTGCAACTCGCCTACGTGAAGTAGGAATCGCTAGTAATCGCAGGTCAGCATACTGCGGTGAATACGTTCCCGGGCCTTGTACACACCGCCCGTCACACCATGGAAGTTGGCCATGCCCGAAGTCGTTACTCCAACCCTTGTGGAGGAGGACGCCGAAGGTGGGGCTAATGACTGGGGTGAAGTCGTAACAAGGTAGCCGTACCGGAAGGTGCGGCTGGATCACCTCCTAACAGGGAGACAACAAAATGTTTAATATTATTATTTTGTCACCTTAGGTCGATCGGTATCTCACGTTTTTAATTTATTAAGAATTTCATTTCCTAAGTTTTTCTAGGTCACACCCATTATTTTTCCTGGGCCATTAGCTCAGGTGGTTAGAGCGCACCCCTGATAAGGGTGAGGTCCCTGGTTCAAGTCCAGGATGGCCCATATCTCTATGTTGGGGGTATAGCTCAGTTGGTAGAGCGCCTGCTTTGCAAGCAGGATGTCAGCGGTTCGAGTCCGCTTACCTCCACTGATTACCACCTCTTCCATAACCGGTAGAAAGGAAATGTTTTGAGCTGTGATCAAATTCTGAAAGAATCTAGCTTCCTAACGAAATCGTTAAGATGCTGGACTCATTGAATTAATTTCATTGTTTTCAGAGAACCTTGACAACTGCATAGATTATTTTTAAAGACAATAAGCATCTTTAATGATGCAGATTTATTATTTGTGCGAATGCATTAATAACAATTCTATTAAGCTGATGCTTCAATTTTTGAAGTTATTGGTCAAGCTACAAAGGGCTCACGGAGGATACCTAGGCACACAGAGGCGATGAAGGACGTGGTTACCTGCGATAAGTCTCGGGGAGTTGGAAGCACACTTTGATCCGGGAATTTCCGAATGGGGCAACCCCATGTACGGCCAACTGAATATATAGGTTGGTGCGAGCTAACCCAGCGAACTGAAACATCTTAGTAGCTGGAGGAAGAGAAAGTAAATAACGACTCCCTCAGTAGCGGCGAGCGAACGGGGAATAGCCCAAACCGATAGTCTTGACTATCGGGGTTGTGGGACAGCAATATGGATCAACAAGTCTAGAAGAAACGTTTGAATGGCGTGCCACAGAGGGTGAAAGCCCCGTAATCGAAAGATAAGTTGACCTAGCTGTATCCCGAGTAGCACGGAGCACGTGGAATTCCGTGTGAATCTGCGAGGACCACCTCGTAAGGCTAAGTACTACTGTGTGACCGATAGTGAAACAGTACCGCGAGGGAAAGGTGAAAAGAACCCCGGGAGGGGAGTGAAATAGAACATGAAACCGTGAGCTTACAAGCAATGGGAGCCCGACTAATCGGGTGACCGTGTGCCTGTTGAAGAATGAGCCGGCGACTTATAGGCACTGGCGGGTTAAACCGGAAATGGTGGAGCCACAGCGAAAGCGAGTCTTAATAGGGCGTTTGTCAGTGTTTATAGACCCGAACCCTGGTGATCTAACCATGGCCAGGATGAAGCTTGGGTGATACCAAGTGGAGGTCCGAACCGACTGAAGTTGAAAATTCAGCGGATGAGCTGTGGTTAGGGGTGAAATGCCAATCGAACCAGGAGCTAGCTGGTTCTCCCCGAAATACGTTGAGGCGTAGCGTCTAGTGCTCCAGCAGGGGGGTAAAGCAACCATTTCGGTGCGGGCTGCGAAAGCGGTACCAAATCGATATGAACTCTGAATACCCTGTGTGTAACTAGGCAGTCAGACTGTGGGGGATAAGCTCCATAGTCAAGAGGGAAACAGCCCAGACCGCCAGCTAAGGTCCCAAAATTAACGCTAAGTGATAAAGGAGGTGGGATTGCCCAGACAACCAGGAGGTTTGCCTAGAAGCAGCCATCCTCAAAGGAGTGCGTAATAGCTCACTGGTCGAGCGATCCTGCGCCGAAAATGAACGGGGCTAAGCGTTATACCGAAGCTGCGGATAAATTTATTTATGGTAGGGGAGCGTTCTATGTAGGGTGAAGCGTTAGCGTAAGCGGACGTGGACAGCATAGAAGTGAGAATGTCGGCTTGAGTAGCGAAAACATGGGTGAGAATCCCATGCCCCGAAACCCTAAGGGTTCCTCCGGCAGGCTCGTCCGCGGAGGGTTAGTCTGGACCTAAGGCGAGGCCGAAAGGCGTAGTCGATGGATAACAGGTCAATATTCCTGTACCAGATGTGTTTTGAGAAGGGGGACGGAGAAGGCTAACCAGGCCAGATGTTGGTTACTGGTTCAAGCGTTCGAGGCTTTGAGAGATGGAGAAAACATCTTGAGCTAAGGCGTGAGTACGAGCTGCTACGGCAGCGAAGTTGGTGATGTCATGCTTCCAAGAAAAGCCCTATACTCGTTAAGACACAAATGCCAGTACCCGAAACCGACACAGGTGGGGTGGTAGAGAATACCGAGGGGCGCGAGATAACTCTCTCTAAGGAACTCGGCAAAATGGCCCCGTAACTTCGGGAGAAGGGGTGCCAGCGAGAGCTGGTCGCAGTGAAGAGGCGCAAGCGACTGTTTACCAAAAACACAGGTCTCCGCTAAGTCGCAAGACGATGTATGGGGGCTGACACCTGCCCAGTGCCGGAAGGTTAAGGAAGCTGGTTAGCTTTTAGTGAAGCTGGCGACTGAAGCCCCGGTGAACGGCGGCCGTAACTATAACGGTCCTAAGGTAGCGAAATTCCTTGTCGGGTAAGTTCCGACCCGCACGAAAGGTGTAACGATTTGCGCGCTGTCTCGGAGAGAGGCTCGGCGAAATAGAATTGTCTGTGAAGATGCGGACTACATACACCCGGACAGAAAGACCCTATGAAGCTTTACTGTAGTTTGATATTGTGCTCGGGCTCTGAATGCGCAGAATAGGTGGGAGACGTTGAAATAGTGCTTGTGGGTACTATTGAGTCATCGGTGAGATACCACTCTTTTAGAGCTAGGGTTCTAACGCTTACCCGTTATCCGGGAAGCGGACAGTATCTGATGGGCAGTTTGACTGGGGCGGTCGCCTCCTAAAAGGTAACGGAGGCGCACAAAGGTTCCCTCAGGCTGGTTGGAAATCAGTCGTTGAGTGCAAAAGCAGAAGGGAGCTTGACTGTGAGACCTACAAGTCGAACAGGGACGAAAGTCGGTTTTAGTGATCCGACGGTTCTGCGTGGAAGGGCCGTCGCTCAACGGATAAAAGTTACTCTAGGGATAACAGGCTGATCTCCCCCAAGAGTTCACATCGACGGGGAGGTTTGGCACCTCGATGTCGGCTCATCGCAACCTGGGGCTGAAGTCGGTCCCAAGGGTTGGGCTGTTCGCCCATTAAAGCGGTACGCGAGCTGGGTTCAGAACGTCGTGAGACAGTTCGGTCCATATCCGGTGTATGCGCAGGAATATTGAGAGGATTTCTCCCTAGTACGAGAGGACCGGGAGGAACGCACCTCTGGTGTGCCAGTTATCGTGCCAACGGTAAACGCTGGGTAGCCATGTGCGGAGTGGATAACCGCTGAAAGCATCTAAGTGGGAAGCCCACCTCAAGATGAGTATTGCCATGGCTTAAGCCAGTAAGGTCACGGGAAGAACACCCGTTGATAGGCTCTACGTGGAAGCTTGGTAACAAGTGCAGCGGAGGAGTACTAATAGACCGAGGGCTTGACCAAATAATCTTAATTTATTGTTTTTAATTTATATAATTTTCTATGCAGTTCTCAAGGTTCATACTATCCTGGTGTTCATGGCGATGTGGAACCACTCCGATCCATCTCGAACTCGGTTGTGAAACGCATCAGCGGCGAAAATATTTAGGGGGTAGCCCCTTGAGAAAATAGCTCAATGCCAGGTAAAAATATTTAAAGGGTTTACTCAGGCTGAGTAAGCCCTTTTTTATTTTTGGCATTTAGTACACCAATGTGTACTTCTTCCAGTAATTTTTTGTCTTTCAATTAAATTTCCACATTTACGACATTCTTTTCCAGTTCTCCTATAAACATTTGTCTGTAAACCAAAATTTCCATTCTCACCTTCCAAGTCCCTAAAATCACTAAATGTCGTTCCCCCAGAACCTATACTTTTTTTTAATACAGTTACAATTGATTCTCGAAGCTTGATTAACTCGTGCTTCTTTATTGTTCGAGCTTCCCTAAAAGGCGAGATGCCAGCAGAGTATAAACTTTCATCAGCATAAATATTACCAATACCTGCCACTATTGTTTGATCTAATAGAATAGCTTTTATAGATTTTGTTCTTTTTGAAATAACTTTCTTAAGATAATTTGCATTAAAGTCTTCAGAAAATGGTTCTGGTCCTAATGAACCTAATCCTTTAATTACTTTGTTAATGGATAGGTCTTTATTAATCCACCACATTTGACCAAAACTTCTTACGTCGACGTACCTAAGCTCATTATTATTTTTATCGAAAAATCTTATTCTTGTATGTTTACAAGGTTGAGTTGAGTTTTCAATAAATTTGAAGTATCCAGTCATTCTTAGATGAACTACAAGAAATCCGTTATTTTGTGAATTTTCTAGAGTAAATTGAGTATTCTCATTTTGAATTTCTTTTAATTGAGCAATTAAATATTTCCCTCTTCTATCCCATTTATAAATAAGCGAGTTCCTAAGTCCTTTAATGAATTCTTCTTTGTTAGATGGGAATGCGACAGTTGAATCCCTACAGACTTCTACTTTTTTAATAATAAAGTTATTAAGTTTTTGCTCTAAACCTCTGCGAACAGTTTCTACTTCAGGTAATTCAGGCAATTATTTAAGCTTTCTCTAATTCACTTTCAGCGAAATTATTTGTATTTGCTCCACCTTCGGTTCCACTTATCCCAGCGTAATTTACTTTATCGAATCTGACTACACAGTTATATTTAATACCTGAGGTATCAACTGAAGCAACTTTGCCTATTTCGTTGTACCAATATGATTCTGGTCTTTTTACTCTTACGAGATCTCCTCTTGAAATTGCCATTACTATTAATTTAACTTTTTGTAGAATAACCCATCATTAATATGGTTAGACAAATTATTCACACATATTAATTAAAAGTGTTAGCAAAAATCATTTATTAAATTATTTTCGAATTCTTCTTTAGCAGGCTTACTTCCCATCCATTTCCTGCCGGGTATTCTTACGTCTAATTCATTTTTATCACAATTGATTGAGAGAAACAGTTTTTTATTTTCTTGATTTAGTACGTTTAAAACTTTTCTACCTTTAATAACTTTATATGATTTACTTTGGATAATTACAGGACCATAAATTTTTTTATCTGACTCAAGTGAATTATTATTTTTATTTTCCGTTACTTCATAATTTTCTGAATTAATTTTGTTCTTTTTTCTTTTTATGAGCTTTTGACCAACTTTTATTGAATCAGGATTATTGAGATTATTAATCTCTATCAGATCGATTACTTTTAAATTATATTTGTTTGCTATCTCAGTAAGATTTTCACCAGTTTGAACAATATGATAATTATTTATTAAATCTGATTTTTTTGTAAGATTTTCTGTAGATTCAGAGATGATAAGATTTTGGCCAATAAAGATATAATTTTCATCTTTTAAGTTATTCAATTTAATAATTAAATCTTTATTTATTGAATAGAATTTTGAAATACTTGTAATTGTATCTCCACTTTTTACGACATGAATTTTTTTTATATCAGTTTTTTCTTTATTAATTGATTCTTTTTTTGCAATAATCTCAATTTGATTTTTTGCTGAATCTATATTTTCTTCGGACTTTATCAATGCGTGATTAAAAAAATTTAAAAGTATTGCAATTATTAAAAATACAAATTTCATTAACTTCACCGTTTCTTTAAAGATAATCTTTTAATCTAAAATCGCTAGGTTTTTGAAAACAATTTAAGTAATTTAAACCTGAAAAATAAACTTTAAAAATTTCTTTAATCTATTGTAGGGAGGATACCGTAGATTTGAATCAAATAAAAAACTTTTAAAAGTAATAGATTTTTGATTTGAAAAATTTCGAAATCCTTCTTCTCCATGAAATTTTCCAATACCACTTTGCCCAACGCCTCCAAATGGTAAATTTGGAATAAGTACTGGTAACATCACATCATTTATACAAATTGTTCCTGAGCTGGTTACTCTAGAAATGTAATTATGGATTTTTTTATTGCCTCCAAATAAGTAGATTGCTAATGGTTTTGATGTTTGACTAATCTGTTTTAAAGCTGATTCCTGATCATTGATACCAATTACTGGAAGTAATGAACTGAATAGTTCTTTCTGCAAAATATCTGTTTCATTTAATTTAGTTCGCAAGATTGTAGGAGATATTTTCAACTTTTTTCTATTACAAGTCCCCCCAAATAAAATTCTTTTTTCTTTTTTATATTGTTTGAGAATTTCGACAGTTGATGTAAATTGCTTTTTCTCTAATTTTGATAAATTTTCGGAAATAATTGGATTATCTCCATAAAAACTTACTATGCATTCCTTTAATTTTTCTATAAGATTATTTTCAATTTCTTTATCTACAAAGATATGATTCGGAGCCATGCAGGATTGTCCAGAATTAAAAAATTTGCCCCAAACAATTCTTTTAGCAGCCACTTCTAAATTTGCATTCTTGAAAATAATTACAGGGTTTGTTCCGCTTAACTCAAGAGTTAATGGAGTTAAATTTTTTGAAGCTAATTGCATAATAGATTTTCCAGTTTCGGTGCTTCCTGTAAAGAATATATGGTCAAAATTTTGTTCAATTAATTTTATGGATTGTTTATAACCACCCTCTACTGTCAATAGGACATTTTTATGGAAATATTTGGAAGTAAGCTTTTTAATAAGTTTTGAGGTCTCAGGACATTTCTCTGATGGTTTTATAACTGCAGTATTGCCTGCTGAGAAAATATTTACCAATGGTTTTAAAACGTAAAGTATTGGATAATTATATGGACCAAGAATTAAGACACACCCTAGAGGTTCATAAACAACTTTGGAGGAGGATGGAAATAGATAAAAAGGTGTATCAATCTTTTTTGGTTTCATCCAAGAATTCAGTTTCTTTCTTATGAGTGAAATTTCTTCTTTCACTAAAAGGATTTCTGAAAGCCCTTCAATTTCAGATTTACCTAAATCAAAAAAAAGTGATTTTATTATCTCTTTTTTATTTTCATCCAAAAGTTTAGAAACTATATCGATATTTTGGATCCGCCATTTTATATCTTCTGTTTTACCAGAGAGGACTGTATTTTTTAATTTGTTAATATCTTCTAAATGAAATTTATTAGAAATTTTCATTTTATTCCTATGAATAGTATTAAATATATCAGAGGATAAATTTTAAATAACAAAGGTTTTTAAGCCAATTAAATCAAATGAATGATTTATTAGAAATAAAAAAAAATTATTAATATTGCTTTTAAAAATTCAAATTTTTCTTGGTTAGTATATTTCTATGAGGGAAAAATTTTCAATTAGATTGATATCTATAAATGAAATACCAGAAGTCACAAACTGGTCAAGGTTAGAAGGATTTTCACCTGGAACGGATGACGTATCAATTTATAGAAATACAGATCAACAAGGGGTATGGGTAGCTTGTCTGGACAATAATCCTATAGGATCTATTGCATGTATAAAATATAATTCCTCGTATGGTTTTATAGGTTTATTTATCGTTAAAAAAGAATTTCGAAATAATGGATATGGAGTGAGATTATGGAAACATGCCCTCGAATATTTAAAAAATGTTGATTGTATTGGTCTCGAGGCTGCCCCAGATAGATTGAATGATTACGCAAAGTGGGGGTTCAGAAAATCTTCCATTACAAACCGATGGAAATTAAATGGGTCTCAAAATTTGCCATTGAGAAATTTCTATAAAGATCAATTCCATTCTTTTAAAGTTGTGCCGGGTAATAAAATTTCTTCTGAAGCAGTCTTAATTTATGATGATCAAAGAGAACCTAGTCCCAGACCACATTTTCTAAATGACTGGTTGAAAAATTCTCATGGTAATGTCAGCGCAATTGTTGATAATAATGGGATGTGCCATGGATTTGGCAGGATAAGACCTTGTGTATTGGAGGATAATGAGCAAGGCTGGAGAATCGGACCTCTTTTAGCGGATACTCCACCACTAGCTGAACTATTAATAAGGGAGTTAGTTGGTGATTTAGATGCCCAAATCTTATTGGATTGCTCTAATCTGAATCCTTATGCAAATTATCTTTTATCAAGTTTGGGATTTGAGGAAATATCAAAAACTTACAGAATGTATAAAGGCATTCAACCTCCTTGCCCTATGAATCAAGTATACGGACTTGCCTGCTTGGAACTGGGCTGATTCCCTTTAAAGTGCGCATTTTGATTTTTGTTTTTGTAATACTGAATGAAGTTTGTTTGATTATCAATAAGCTTAACTTTCAGAAGGTTTCAAAATTTTTTCTACAATATCTGCGTTGATTATAGTGACCTCTCCATTATCAATATTGGCAACTTGAAACAAGGTCCATGAATTTGGATTTCTAGCTCCTCCAATACAGTCGATAACTTGACCGACCCAATAATTTTTATTCTTTTCCTTAGCATTTCCGCAATTTTCTTTTTTAATTGCGACATAATCACCTGGCCTAACGAAAAGAAACTCAGGAGTTGCTGAGCTCACAATAAATAGCTAATAGTATATACGTACTATACTAAGTTATTATTTTTGTTGCTTAACTTTGAATTATTTAGCAAACTAGGGGTAATTAAAAAAAAAATGGAATCAACTGAAATTGCTATATTTTCAACATTATTGGGATTAATTTTAGCTTTAACTGATGCTTATATAGAAAGAAATATTCCTGGATAATGCTTTCAATTCATTTTTTAAATTAAATAAGATTTAAGCTGGTCTAATATGTCGGAACGGCTAGAAACTAATTTTGTAAAAACTAAATATACCAATCCTCCCATTGCGAGCCTTCCGTTAATTTTCTCAAGCTGCTTTAGTTTTCTCAACACTTTAATTTGAAGTTAAACAAAATTTAAAGGGAATAGAAAATAAAAAAGTATTGGTTACTTCAAAATTAAAAAAAAAATTAACAAATTTATAGAAATATTATTTTAAAAACGAACTAAATCTAAAGCCAAGCCTCTTTCATCTCAAGATAAAGCCTCTCACTTTCAGCAGAATTAATTTTGCTGTCTGAGTAGGATTGTTGCTGTTGCTGTTGTTGCTGCTGAGTTGAGTTAGTATTAGGTTTTTGAACTTCGCTCATTAGAAAGCCTGAATATTTGTGTTTATTCTCTCATATATACAGCTTTTTTTGTCAACTTAAATTCTTAAATTTTATTTAAATTTTGTATGTTACTAATTTTCCTCTTTTAAGTGAAGTTATTTCGCTACGGTAGTTTTGGCATATAAGAATTTAACTTCCCAATATACAATTCCTAGGAAGATAGCACTTGCAATAATAATTTCAGAAATGGCTAACATTTTATTTTTCAATTCTAATTTAATTTTGGTATCAATTTACACAGAATGCAATAGGTACTAATTACATTTAAGATTTTTAAAAATTTTATTTAATAAAATAACGCGTCGAAATAATATAAAATTTTAAATTAGATGCATATTATTTTCGTGGGAAATTTCATAAATTCAACAACTCTCATACCTTTAATACCTTTAGTAACCTCTTTATTTATTTTTATTTTATTGGTAAGTTTCAACAGAACACTAAACAGGTTAACAAAACCAGTTACTGCACTAGTTGCATTATCGTTGTTAAGTTCTGCTTTTATAGGCTCATTTGACTATTTTAAGAAAATAGAAAAAGAATTAGTTTTATCTGAATTTCTCAAATTTTTTGAGGATAAAAATTTAGTTATACATCTCAATTTAGTAAATGAAAAAATAATAATTTTTTTCTCATTAATAATGATATTAATTATTGGAATATCTTTTTATAAATTGCCTAGAAAAAAAGGTTATATCTCATTGATGATTAGCCTAGGAATAATATCCTCTTCGGTGATGCTCTCAATATTGCTAATAGATTTTTCAGCACTAATCTAAATTGTATTAAGCATTGACAAAGCTTCGTTAAGTTCTTTGACATGATTTAATTCGTCTTGAGCAATTTCTTTTATTTTTTGATCATTTGGATTATCTATTAAATATTTGGAATAAGTTTCAAATGCATGTTCTTCGATTTTTATGTTGACATCATAGGCATTAGCTGGAGAGAAGAAATAATAAAAAACCATGATCCAGTAATAGACAAGTACAAGGTGTCTCGCAAAAAATCTATCAATCCAGAACCTATCTCCTCCTCTTTTCTCCATTTCTTTA
Source organism: uncultured Prochlorococcus sp. (assembly GCA_902606505.1). GTDB lineage: Bacteria > Cyanobacteriota > Cyanobacteriia > PCC-6307 > Cyanobiaceae > Prochlorococcus_A. The sequence goes on along the minus strand of CACLGU010000007.1, from coordinate 25,706 downwards.
AGATGCTCAGTTTCGTTAATAGCTTGATAAAAATGTTCTTTCATTAAAATCATTGTTTTTTCATTTTTAATTCCTAGGGATTCTTTAAAATGGAGAACTGAAAGAAATGCAAAATAAGGTGATCTAGCTATTACTTCTAAAACCCAAAATCTTTGTAAAGATCTACCAGAGTATATGAAGTCTAAGAAGTTAACAGTACTATTCAAAATCAAAGAATTTAATTTCTTCATAAATATCTTTTTTCTTTAAGTATAATTACTTAGCCGCTTGAGGTCTATAATATATTGAAGTAATTAATCAAAAATTAATATTTATAGTCTAAAAATTGTTACATCCATTGAAATATTTTTTTTTCATGCATTAATTGGATAGATAAAAATTTTATATGACAACTACTGAAAAAATTGCAAATGCCAAAAAGAGGATTGATGAATTAGAAAGACTTATAAAATATTGGAATGATTCAGAACGTGATGAGGCAAAAATAGTAAATTTCAATATCAACATTGTAAATAAAGCTGCTTAGATTTTGATGATTAAGGCTGATTAACTCATCTAATTTAAAGTGATTTAATATTTTTTAGGTTTCGAATATTTTTTAATTTATAATATAGAGCAATTAAACCTATTCTCAAAAACGGTAAGGAAGAAATATTCTAAAAGAAAAATCTATATGAAAACCTTTTCAAAAAAATATTTAGTTCCGCTTAAATTTATACCATGGGTTTTTTGGGTATTTATATCTTTTATGAGTTTATATTTGTGTAAGATAGCTTGGGTAAATTGAATAATTAATAAATCTAGCTTCTCCTTAGCCAACTAGGAGCGCCACCAAACCAATCCGATATATCATCTTCGTCTGGGTTGAAATGATTTTCTTTATCTAGTCCATCTATCCCAAATGATTGTAAGAGGTTATCAATACCCTCATCATTTTTTGTACCATTCCTTCTAAAGCTGTTAGCTTTTTTCAGCCAAAGAGAGATTGTCGAATTATGGTGTGCAAATTTCTCAACAAATATCCTTTCTTCTAATGTAATTGATTTATCTTGAGCAATTCTCTTAATTATTCCTTGGATCTTTAGTCTTTTTGCATTACTAAGAAGCATTTTTTAATCAATTCATTATTCTTTTTATAGGAGGAATTATTAAATATATCTTGTCAATGTTAATTTCAACAAATTAACTATTTTAGAAGGTTTTTAAGCATGAAAAGTCTTAAGACACTAAAAAAAGGGATCAATAAGTTACTTGTGATACGCTTATTCATTTATCAAACTTATGATTACTACAAATTAGATAATAAAAATCAATCCATTCAGTAGGAAACTTTGAAATTAAGATAAGTGGATGTAAGTGTTGCACTATAGTAAAATTGTACTAATATTAGTACAGATGTATTATTAAAATATGAAAGTGATTTCAGCTTCTCCTTATGCTCCTTTTAATTCAAAAGAGTGGAATTCTCTAATAAGCAAAAATGCAAAGTTTGAAAATACTCCAATAAAGATTCAAAAAAAATTTTATAGAACTTTTACTCTAAAAAAGATTGAAAAAGATGAACTTTTGCAAGAGAAGTATGAATTGCATCAACAAATGCAACTTGTATTCTGATAGAAAAAATATTAACTAATAATCATTTTACTGAATATTATTTTACGAGATCCAATTATTTGTTAGATTAGTAAAAATACAATAAGGATTTAATTTGGCTGTAGATCGAGAACTTTTAACAGAAGTTACCAAAGAACTTTGGAATACCGTAAAAAAACTAAGACCTGAAATAGATCGGCAAACTCGACTTCAACTAGTTTTAAAGGCCTTATTAACTATTGGAGATTTGCCAGATCAAATGCAAGCTGCCATGGTAGTAGGTGTTTGCGCAGAAATGGATAAGAGTGATGTTGATAATGTTGAAACTAATTCACAGACTAAAGATTCAAGCGTAGTTGATACTTCTACAGGCAGAAAAGTAGTTAGAAGAAGTTCAGCTAAATAAACCTTAAACGATCATCCTTTAACTTTCTTTGATTCGTTTTTATTTAGTCTATTGAATAGGTAATATGAAATTACAAGTAAGAGAGGAACGAATATTGAATGTAAAGTCATCATTAATTCTGTTTGACCCATTCCTATAAGATTTGACTCGCTTGGAAGTTGTTCTGACCAAGTGCCAACTAAATGCCAGGCTTGAGGAATTGATAAGAAAAACATATAAGAGCTATAAGTTAAGTTTATGTTCAGATAAAGATTATCATTATTGAACGTTTTTGCTTTCTTTATTCTTATTTCTTAACTAAGTGATTCTAGAATTATAAAAAGAACTTATTCATAAATTTATTTTCTTAAGAAGAGTTTTAAATTCTTTTTTACCAATAATTTTTTCAGCTGCGTAAGCACCACTTGCTGAAACAGCAGGAATTCCGATACCTGGAAATGTACTTGCACCGCAAGTAAATAAATTTTTCACTGGAGTTTTGCAGCCTGGGAAAAGACCTTTTGCTGCAGATAATGCAGGGCCGTAACTACCGCAATAGGTATTGGTGAATTTTTTATGAGTGATGGGGGTTCCTAGCATCTTTAAATCAATCCTTTCATCTATGTCAGGGATGAATTTTCGCACTGCATTAAGGAATATTGAACATCTTTCTTCTTTCAAATTTCTATATTCTAATTCCTTTGGATTTAGGTTTTCCCAAATTTCCCAAGGTTCATTTGCGGGAGTATATCCATGAAGAATATGTTTCCCTTTAGGGGCCATATTCTTATCTAAAACAGATGGGATTGAAAATACAGCTATATTTCTTTCTGCGGTTATACCTTTTTCCCACTTATCAACATGTATCGCATGTATTGGCAAATCTTTAAGACCATCAGCATCAAAACCTAGATGTATATGAAGGAAAGAATCACATTTATTAGGGTTTAAAACTTTTGTATTCCATTTTTTTGAAATTTTATTTGGAATTAACTTTTTTAAATTCCAAATATCAGTATTCGTGACAACAGATTCACAACTATAACTAGAACCATTATTTAGAGTTATTCCTGTTGCTAAATTTTTATTGAAGTTAATTGTCTTTACTCTCGAAGAGAGAATTAATTCTCCTCCATTTTTTTTAAACCCATTAATTAAGGCTTTTACTATAGATTCACTACCTCCTTTAGGGTATTCAAGGTACGAATTCGGTTCAAACCATTCGTTAAATAAAGTAGCCATCGCAGCTGTATTTGTATCATGCATTGACATACCACTTATCAAAAAGCTCAATAAATCAACCCAATTTCTGAGAAAAGGATCCTCTAGATGATTATTTACTAAATTCCCAAAGCCTTTATTAATTTTTGGTATTTGATTGATATTAGGTAAAAATTTTGAGGTTAAATTTATTAGATCTAAGAAATTTATTGATTCGGGAGAAAATGAGAGTAAAGGTATTTCATTTATTATTTGGCTAAGAGGTTTTATTCCGGAAATAAATGATTCCCATTCTTTAACAGATTTCTCACCTCTTAAAGTTTTAATTGTTTGTTTAAAAGGTTCTTCCCCAACATCAAGATTAAAATTGCCTTCTGGGACGATTACTTGCCAACCTTTGTATTGAAAAAGTTCAACTTCTTCATCAAGTAATTTAAGAATTTGCCCTAGGGGATTAGTTGTCGGCCATTTACCTATTCCACTCCACAATGAAGGACCTGATTCAAAAGTGTAACCTTTTCTTTTGAAACTGTGAGCAACACCTCCCGGCTGGGTGTGTGCTTCACATATAAGAACTTTCTTACCTGATAAAGCAAGAATCGAACCACAGCATAACCCACCTATTCCACTTCCGACTATTACTACATCGTACTTATCCATTAAATATTTAATTTACTTTTCTCGTAAAACTAATGCGTTTTAGACAAATGTATTTGTTGAAGTTGTAATACTTAGAACAACTGCAAGGAAAAATATATAAGGGATTGCTTTTAGGGGAATGTATCCTTGGCTTTTAGAAATAAAATCCATTGATTTAGTTACTTTATGTAAACATGTTAACGAGTTCTTGTTCCTTATGTGTGCCAAAAAATTATTTTTTTGGAAATATATTGAAATAAAGAAATCTTTTTGGAGAGAGATTTTAACTAAGAACATTTTTAATGAAGTTATCTTAGTATTTGATTCTTAGATTAAAATCTATTATGAAACACTTTCCTGATATTAATGAGATAAAAATATTAGAAAAAAATTCCCAAAAAAATGGTAGCGGAATTGTATATGAGGAATTGTTAGGAATATGGAAGTTTAAGTATGTATGGGGAAAGGAGTCAGATGAAATCAAAAATATACCCAGTTCGATTCTCCAAGTATTGTCGGCAAGACTCGAATTGAAAAGTAAAAATAAAGAAGATCAAATAAATTATGAAATAAACAATTCAATTAATTTCGGATTATTAAATATTTCTTTTACAGGCAGCGCAGAATTAAAAGGGATTAGACCTTTATTGGCTTTCTATTTTGAAGAATTGAAAATTAGTATTAGTAGTTTTCCTGTATTTAATAAGGAATTAAAAAAACCAGAAGATAAAAAAATGCCTTTTTTCTCACTTGTAGGAATAAGCACTAAAGATAATTGGTTATGTGCTCGAGGCAGGGGCGGAGGGCTTGCAATATGGGTTAAGTCTTAATTTAGTGGTATTCTCCTGGATGATCTACCTTTCTTACGGTAACTTTATCAACTTTTTGTCCATTAAATCTTAAGAGATCATCTCCTGAAAAGTCATAACCTAAGCGTTGACCTATTAGGGCTACATCATCTGCTGTAGAGGATGTCGTAACCTGCTTTTTTAATTCTTCATCAGATTGCATCTTAATTAAAAATTTTCTTATTTCAGAAAAACTCATTACTAGAATTTGATTGATTGATTGATGTTAAAGAAATTTATAAAATCTTTTTCTTAGCAAGAACAAGATAAATAGATAATTATTATACTATTTTTATGACTTACCTATTCCTCTATGTAGTTGGCATAATTTTAATATGGTGGATTTATCGTGTCGGTTGGCTTGAAGCGCTCAAAACAGTAGTTAAAGTTATAGTTCCCTCAGCTCTTATTATTTTATTTAACATAAAAGCCGGAAGATTACTTTTTAAAAGTCCTGTAGTAGGTTTATTAAGCGCTTTGCCTACCTCTATTTTTATTTTTAGAGGTTCATTGCCTTTAGTTAGTTATATAAATAACTGGATTGAAAATAAAATAAATAAGTATGATGATTCGGAAGTTATAGATACTGATTCTGTGCCTTTAGATGATTAATTTAATCAAATCCAAGAAATAATTCTTTGTGTACAACAAGAACATCAAATAAAGTTGTTTCATGAATAGGACTTAATGGGATTTTGTCTATGTTCAATGCTTCTGCGCAAATTAAATGAGCATCCCATTTTGTATTGTGATCACTTATTTCAATTGACCACTCAATTACTTTTTTGAAATGATCTGGCATCTCCGAACCAATTTTTCTGCAAATCTTACATAGAACTGACAAAAGAGGAGGTTTTGATGTCCTTTTTAAATCTTTAATAAGACTAGGTTGCGTAAACACACTTGTATAGCGGATGTAGTCTATCAATTCATATTCTTCTTTAGTTAGAGCTGCTTTATCTAATGCTCTTTCAAATTCGTCTATGGGGGTTATGGGTCTATCCAAGATATTATTTTTTGCTGTTTTCTGAATCTATTTTTTCTTGATTAATTTCATTGGTTTGATTGCTTTCTATAGATTTAGGAGATTCATCTTTATCTTCTTCGTTCATAACTTGATCGATTTCATTTTGAAATTCATTCGACGCTTTTTTAAGACTTTTCAAAGTTTTACCAAGCTGTTTTCCTAATTCTGGAAGCTTTTTTGGACCAAAAATTAAAAGAGCTAAGATAAGTATTACAGTAACTTCAGGCAAACCTACACCAAAAATATTCATAACTGATAACTATTTAACTAATTAGGCAACTACTATTAAATATAGTCAAATCATGTGAAAATTTCATTCCCGGAAAAGGTTTTTTAATATAAAAAAATTTTGAAAAATATTATTGTTATTAATACTCCTTTAAAGAAAACTAACCAAAGTAATTGATAATCACTCAATTTGAATTTTTTTTGGTACCAATTTATAAGAGTTTTATGTTTATCTATTAATTTTCTCATTTTCACTGAGATTATTTATTGCTATCACTTATTTTATCTTAATTTCTTTTATTATTATTTTATAGAAATCCTAGATTCTACTTAAATTAGATTATTCTATTAAATTTAAATCTTTTTCTAAATTATTGAAACTATTCGCTAAATATTTACTATTTAAAAAAAAATGAAGTACTTATTTGTTGTTTTTTACCTTTTTTCTCTAATTTATCCAGCTGAAGCCGTTACCACAAAAATGTTTAAAGTATTGGATACCTGTGCAAGATATCGACTCGGTGAGATTAATGCTAATGAGGCTATAGAAAAACTAAAATTAAAATTAACGAATTCTTACACTAATCAGCCAAAGGACATAGTTAAAAAATATTGCTCAGTATTTACTCCAAATGAAAAAATTGAATTTTAATCTTTGCAATAGATATTTAATTATTCTTTTTTGAATAATCTTTAGCTTTGTTTTGTATTTCTTTAACTTTTTTAAAATTAGTTATTTTTAAGTTAAAAATAACTCCCAAAAAAAGAATAAGAAATAAAAAAATATAAATTATTAATTCCATATTATTGAATTAATAAATTCACCCTAGTTTATTTCAATAATTTTTTAGTATCTTTTAAAACAAAAAAACTGACTTTGATATCAGTTATTTACTTTAAGGCCACAAAAAAAACATATTTACCTCTAATATGGAATTTTATAAGAACTGTCGTGCAGATTGGAGATAAAATTCCAGAATTCTCACTACTGGATCAAAATGGAGTTAAAAGATCAAATAAGGGATTAAAAAATCCCCTTGTTTTGTTTTTTTATCCAAAAGATGATACGCCGGGTTGCACTATAGAAGTTTGCGGATTTAGAGATAAATATGACTTATTTAAAGTATTAGGTGCACAGGTTTGGGGAGTAAGTAATGGAAGTACCTCAAGCCATTTGGCATTTGCTAATAAAAATAAATTACAATATCCATTACTTTGTGATACTAATGACTCTCTTAGGAAAACTTTTAAAGTTCCTAAAGTATTAGGTTTTATGGATGGTAGGGTAACTTACGTTATTGATCGCAAAGGGACAGTTAGGCATATTTTTAGAGATTTATTGAATGGTCCTGAACACATTAAAGAGGCTATTAGAGTACTTAAGGAAATTCAAAATCAATAAATTATTATTCAAAGAATTTTAGATTAATAAGTTTTGTTTTATCATAGTTTCAGCTTTTTTTTAATATATGAAGAAATTGGGAATGCAGGCTGTTGATCTTGCTATTCAAAATGGAGTGGATCTTGACGGTACTCCAATCCCTCAAAAAATGCTAGATCTATACAACAGAATTATGGATGAGGAGAATAAAAGACAAAGAAGTGGTGTTAAAAAATCAATGAGAAATAGATGCGTCAAAACTGGTTCTAAGCATTTTGATAAGGAAACATTGAATCAATTATTAATAGACTCGGGGTGGGAAGGTCTCAAAGAAAAGGAAATTTTATTTTTTTATAACTAAAAACTTTTAATTATTTTAAAATTTAAATATGGTAATTTAACTTAAATTAAAAGACTGAGCACTAATAAAAATTTTTTTTAAATCTAATTTTTTTGGATTATTTAAACCATCCTTTTTTGTTAGAGGATATTATTTTCTCTTTTTCAGATTTTGTTTTATTACTTGCTTTTTTGAAAGCCAAGTTAGCTTCTATTACTGTGACTATTGATATGAAAAAAAGACCAGAAATTCCAATTATTTGTTCATTTTGAGAAGGTTCTGAATCACCTTGTAAAAAAATACCTAAAGCGAACCATGCAGTACTAGCAGTGATGGTAAAAAAATAGGGTTTCCATCTTCTTTGATATAAGTAGCCCGATCCTAAACCCGGAAGAAAATTTAAAAAAGATGCTACCCACCCTTTTGAAGATGCAAGTACTTCGTCTCTTGAGGGATAAGACATTTATGTTAGGTATTTATTAAATGTGAATTTATATAAGCAAAAGAAATTGCTGCGCAAATTACCCAACTAAAAGGTAAAAACATTCTTATTTTTTCTTTATTTTTGTTCATTATTCAATTATGGAAAATATTTTTAAAATTTGTGGATTTAATAGATACCTTAAAACTATAAGAATTAAAAAAGACGGTTTTTAACCGTCTTTGAAAAAAGTAATTTCTCTAAAAATAAATTATTTATCTTTTGAGGCTGAGAGTACTTTAAGTTCTTTTTTTACTTCTTTTTCTCTCTCTTCAAGATGTTTTAGTTGAGATTTAAAAGCATCTTCAAGTCTTACTTTTTGTGTTGTAATTTCATCAAGCTCTTCTTGATGTTGGTTTTTCTTTAACTCCTTCATTTCACTATCGGAAATAACATATACAGGGCGATATGAAGGTGTTTCAAAAAGAAGATCAAACATTGAATACATAAGTGACCTTTGAATTAGTACAAATTCAATATCTGATAATTATTTGAAATATGAAAGGATAAATACCGAAGATATTGATACGGCAAATACACCGAATTTCGGTTTACCTAACTTAACCGGCCAGTATTTACCGATCGAATTTTAAGGTATGTTTTAAAGTATTAAGCAGATGATTCTAAACATCTAAATCAAAAAGAACTAAAAATGGATTTAAAAATTTCTAAAACATTAGTAATCCCATCCAACGAAATTAAATGGCGATTTTCCAGATCCTCCGGTCCTGGAGGGCAAAATGTAAATAAAATTGAAAGTAGAGTAGAGATTATTTTTGATTTAGAAGATTCCAAAGTATTAAATGAATATCAGAAAGAAATTCTTAAAAGAAACTTGAAAAACAAATTAGTAAATAATAGCTTGCGTTTAGCTGTTCAAGAACACAGAAATCAATTATTAAATAGGCAGCTAGCTTTAATGAAATTTAGTTCAATCATAAAAAATGCTTTAAATAAACCATTTAAATTAAGAAAATCTACACAACCTACTAAAGCATCACAAAAGAAAAGAGTTGAGGTTAAGAAAAAACGTGGCGAATTGAAAAAAAGTAGACAAAAAGAAAAAATATATTAAATATGAATAAACTAAATAGATGTTTTCCTCGCAGATTGCAATCAAAGTATGTGATAGATTTTATTTTATTTTGGTTAATTGAATTCAACTAATGATTTCTGGTTAATTGACTCTAATTTTGTAGGGGTGATACGTTTCTACAAAGATAGAGATTATTCTGATAAATCTATTGATTATATGTTTATTGAAGAAGGAATTATTATGGGGATTCATGGAGAAAATCCTCCATTAATGAAAACTAGAAAAAAAATTGTTATTGAAGAAGCAAGATTATTATGGCAAAAATTGTTAAATGAAGGTTGGCAAAAAACTAATAAAAAATGGTGAGGAAATTCTACCAAAAATTTTTTTAATTTCAGAAAATAAATGAACCTTTAGGGTATAGCCTGGAAATTTTTTCCTGTTGCAAAGATTTCTTTTTTTTGATGTCGTTTTCATATCTTCTCAACATCATTAGATAGTTTGTAACTCCAAAAATTATTAAAAACGCAATAAATCTTATTCCTGCCTCAAAGTTCATATGAGTATTAATCTTTATTCTAATCTGACAATTACTAATAAAAAATCAATCGGTATTTATATCTAATTAAAACGTCTAGCAAAAAATTTTTTTGATTTTACTGTATAAAAAATACATAACACAAGTAATATTAAAATTGCACTAAAACTTCCGATTGGGTTTGGAATATTTTGTGTAAAAGGCCCTGCTAAAAAAGAAGGTGTATTATCTTTGAATTCTATTAATCCGTTATTTAATAAAAACCAAATACCCACAAGTCCTCCATGAATTCCTATGCAATTCCATAAAGAACCTTTATCTCTAATTTTTACTAATGATAGAAATATCCCAAGTAAAATAAATCCCAAACGTAATCCTACTATGTTCCAAAAGATCTCGTTTGATAAATTATGAACGAAGCTGAAAATTATAGCTTGTAAAGCTATTGATATTTTTGTACCATATTCAAATTTTAATTCTTCTAGTAACCAGCCTCTAAAAATTATTTCCTCTGCGAATCCAACACCTAATCCAAGTACAATTGAATTTAGCAATATTATTGGCGAGAATTCACCTATCCAAGAAATATAATTTTTTTGCAATAGTGGTAACAGAATTAGAATTATTAAAAATAAAGCAAATAAAATACCTTGAGAAAAATTGACAAAGTTTTTTAAGAATTTGTCTTTTGTTATCCCGAGAAGTATCCAAGTATTTGATTTGTTTCGTTTGATATAAAACCAATATGGGAGTAAAAAGATAAAAAGTAAAAAAGTAATAACAGTACCAATTAAGGATAAATTTTCTTTTTCAAAATTAAATAATAAAAGTGGCTGAGATAAAGCCCAGCCCATGCCATAAAGAATAGGAATAAAAAATATAGTGGATAAAAATCTTGGTCTTAAAAGAAAAAAACTTCTAATTAGTATAATTACATTTTGCATTTTAGTTTGAATATTAATTAACCCCAGCTTTTGCCCCTTATTACTCTAACTACTTGTTCAAAAAGTTTTAGCTTTTTCTTTTTACTATAGTTTATGTTTTTTGAAAGATTAGATAAATCTTTATAAAATTGCCGAGTTATTTTATCTTCTTTATCACTAGGCCATAGTAAGTCTGAGCCTTCTTCATATTCTTCTTTATATCTTTCTTCAATCAAATGTTTTTTTATATCGTAATAATTTTAATTTTACTTATTGCAAATGCTTAAAAGTGATGTTTATTAAATTTGTGTATTTATTTAAAATTTATGCTGATTAATCTTTCAACTTTAATTTTTACATTATTATCTCCATTGCTTATTTTTGCAGTAATAGTATCTGTATACTTATTTCATTAGGAAGTATTTGTAAAATAAACTTAATTAATTTAAGGGTGTATTATGCCTACTTTTTCTAATGCAAATGATAAAATTGCAATTACGGCCATTACTGTTAAGATCTTGTTCTTTTTGATGAAATCCATAATGAATATTAATAATCTATTTATTAAATTCTTATATAAAATAATAAATAATTAAAATTATCATAGCAATTAGAATGGAACCCATATATTTAGGAGATCTACTTCCTTCAATAGCTTCTTATAAAAAGATAATTGAAAAATATGATAAAGGTATAAAAGAAGGGGAATTTTATGAAGAACCTATAGGCGGAGATTTTAATTACCCTGATTGGTAAATATGCTTACTACAAAAATAACTTTTGCCTTGGCAGATTGGATTAGAGAGTGGCGTAAGTGCCGGGATAAGAATCCTTCTATTGTTGAGTGTGTAAAATTTGTTCAGTGGAAATTGGAAGATTATAAACTTTCTGATAGTGATAAAAGAATAATTGAATCTATTTTGCTCTATGAATCTGAATAACAAAAACATTTTAGACTTTATTATTTATATTTATCTATAAAAAACAAAGGATCATTAAAATCCTCTTACAAATTAAGAAAAAAGTAAATCAGCATATTTACGGATTTACTGAAAATATAAAAAGGAGTAATTTATAAATGTTGAGTTCGGAGGCAATCTAAATGATTGATAGTCCGCCTGAAATTTAGCAAATTCCAAAATATAGGAAGCGTATTCCTGAGAATGGGATTATTCGAAAATTAAAGTTCAATCAATTAGTCTGATAAGACTTCGCTTTATAATTACTAGCGACAATAGGGACTGAAATTATCGAGAGAAATCCCCGAATTCACGTATTCTAGGTTTATGAGTAAATAGACTTTAAAATATGTAATTTTATATCCTGTTAGAAGGAAATCAAATATCAAAAAGGACTGTACCACCAGTCCTTTTTTTTTAATAAACTACTTCTAAACTTGACTTCTTTTTGGATAATATGGATTTATTAAGTGTTTAAAAATATTTCACAATGAAAGATCAAGTCTTGTTTCCTAAAATTGAAGTTCATGAAAAGGGTTTTTTACAAGTAAGTGATATTCATACGATTTATTGGGAAAGATCTGGCAATCCAAATGGTAAAAAAATACTAGTTATTCATGGAGGCCCAGGAGGAGGAAGTCAACCAAGATATAGAAGATACTTTGATCCATATAAATTTGATATTATACAATTTGATCAAAGGGGTTGCGGTTCTTCAACTCCTTTCTCCGAATTAAAAGAAAATACGACTAATCATTTAGTTGATGATATTGAGAAATTAAGGATTCTATTAAAAATAGATAGTTGGCATTTGTTTGGTGGATCTTGGGGCTCAACACTTTCACTTATATATGCAATTAAAAATCCCTCAAGAGTTACGAGCTTAACTTTGAGAGGAATATTTTTATGTAGAAAGTTTGAATTATTGTGGTTCTACCAATATGGTGCAAGTGAGATATTCCCTGATGAATTTGAAGAATATATTTCTGTAATACCAAAAGAAGAAAGAAATGATTTAATAAGTTCTTTTTATAAATATCTAACATCTTCAGATTCAAATCTTAGATCAAAAGCAGCAGCAGCTTGGACAAAATGGGAACTCTCAACTAGTCATTTAATAAATAAAAAATTTGATTTTGATAAGTCTCAAGTTAATTCTTTTTCAGATGCCTTTGCAAGGATCGAATGTCATTATTTTATTAATAATATTTTCTTAGAAGATGATTTTATTTTGAAAAATATAAGAGCAATAGAATCGATTCCAACAAAAATAATTCAAGGGAGGTATGACGTTGTATGTCCTGTTAGGAGTGCTTGGGATCTAAATAAGAAATTAAAGAATTCTGAATTAATTATTGTTAATGATGCTGGTCATTCAATGAGTGAAAAAGGTATTACTATCGAATTAATAAAAGCTGTAAAAGGAATTCAAAATCTCTAAAAGAAAGAATATTCCTTTAAAAATTAAAGGCCATTATCTTCAATATTTTGTGCAATACTCCTAAGAAGTTCGACGATATCAGAATCTTCGCATTGAGTATCTTCTTTAAGCAAAATGCACTCGTCTCTAATACTTACATTAGTACTCCACCATATACCTGAACTGTTGGTATCGTCCCATTCAAATCTTTCAGACATAATTAATAAATTCTAATAAATACATTAAAGCTTGCATTACTTCATCGTGGATTTATATATTCAATTTCAAAATTTAAAAAACTTACCTATTCACTAAAAAGAATCTGGAAATTTCTGACAATAAAATTTAGAAATCTAATTTCAGTTCATATTGTATTTCCTTTTCTTTAGAAACAATTTTTTTATTACTTATATTTTTTCTAAGCCTTTTTCTAGAACCATGTTTTAAATAAATTTCTTTTGAGATATCCCAATATCCATTCTTTTTAACGATTTCCTGAATTTTCTTCTTTGCAGTTTTAGTGCTATTTGGGATGTCAATTATTGGTCTTATGTAATTAATTTGTTCATATTCTTCTATATTAAATCTAGATAATAGCCATGGTTCATGAATGTAATTAAGTGATATATCCTTTAATTCTGGTATCCATTTTTTTATAAATTTTCCTTGAGGATCATGATCTTTTCCCTGCTTAATAGGATTATAAATTCTATTGGTATTGATAGATGTAGTTCCAGATTGCATTTGGCATTGGTTCCAATGTATTCCAGGCTCATAATCTACAAATTTATTTGCTAATTCTGAACCTGAATCTTGCCATGGTAGCCATAAATTATAACTAGCAAAAGACATTAACATAGCTCTCATCCTGAAGTTAATCCATCCATTAAAATTTAATGAGCGCATACATGCATCTATAAAAGGAAAGCCTGTATTACCTGAACTCCATGAATAAAGTAATTCATTATTTCTTTCTCTAATGTTTTTAAAAAAAGGATGGAATTCCCTAAACTCTAGTTCTGGTTCACTTTCAAGTTTCTGAATAAAATGACAATGCCAAGTTAATCTACTTTTTAACATCCTGGAATTATTGTTTTTTGATATATTTGCCTTATTAAAAATTTCTTTTAATGAAATGCATCCCCAACAAATATATGGGGATAGTCTTGAACAACTATCAAATGATTTTTCTGGGCTAGAAATATCTTTTGAATAAGAATTTAATTTTTTATTAAAGAAGTATTGCATTCTCTCTAAACCTCTCTTTCTTCCACCTTGCATTCTTCCTGGACAAGTTTCTTTTTTAAAGGGAAAAATTTCGTCTGAGGGTATTTCTCCAGCATCAAAGTTAATAGAATTTATTCTTGATGGAGCCTTGAAAAAGTTTTTTTCGGAATTTTTTTGCCACTTTTTAGACCAATTATTCCTATCTAAATTTCCTCTAAAAACTGAAAATTGTAGAAATTCCTTCCAAATAATATTTTTGCTTAAAGTCCATTGTCTAACTTTTTGATCTCTTTTATAAGTAAGCCAATCTCCTGTTTCTTGATGGCTATATATACCTTTGATTTTGAATTTTGAACTAATTTCATCAAAAATATTAATAACATTTCCAGTTCTAATAATTAATGGTTGTCCGATCTCAGCAAGTGAATTCCTTAAATCTATTAAACTTTCTTTGCAAAATTTCCATTGTCTTTGTGAATGGGTATTTTGGCTCCAAATATCTACCTCAATAATGTAAATAGGTAAAATATCACATTCTTTTATAGCCTCACAAAGAGCTTCGTTATCATAAATTCTTAAATCTTTCTTAAACCATAAGATATTTATTTCTTTCATAATTTTTTCTTTTAATCCTAGAAAAATAAGATTAAGTTTGTAGGTAAAAAATATAAAAGATTTTAAAATAACTAAAAATCAAAAAAATGAAAATAACAAAAAAACTTTGGGAGGATAATTATGAGATTGCTTTACTAAGTTTAAATTCAAAATTTGTTCAAGGTTTAAAGAATGGAAGTCTCCCTAAAAATATATTTCAAGAATATTTAGCTCAAGATTATTTCTTTTTAGAGACTTTTGCTAAGGCATATGGTCTTGCAGTTTCTAAATCAAAAGATAAGTACTCAATAAGGAAGTTGAGTGAACTTTTAATGGGAGTTTCAGAGGAGTTAATACTTCATGAAACTTATGCAAAAGAATGGGATATTGATTTATCTAATAACTACATAAAAAAAGCTACAAAAAATTATACAGATTTCCTTGAGGATACTTCCAAAAGACTTAACTCTCTTGAAATAATGTTTGCAATGACTCCATGTATGCGACTTTATTCCTGGATAGGTAAAAGTTTGTATAAAGAGGATTTTGACATTAAATATAAAGAATGGATAATTACTTACTCTGATGAGAGCTTTGAAAAGCTAGCAGATTCACTTGAAAATCTTATTGAGACCAATAAAGAAACTTATGATTTTGATCAGGCCAAATATTTATACAGGAGAGCTATGGAATTGGAGTTAGATTTTTTTAATGCATATTCAGATTTCTGATTTAAATTAAAATTTATTTATATTACTTTTAAAAACGAGTTAATAAATTATGTATTCTAAAATTGCACTTTCAATAGGCGGTAGTGATTCTGGTGGCGGAGCAGGCATACAGGCTGACTTGAGAACTTTTATGGCCCTTAAAGTACATGGATGTTCTGTTATTACATGTATTACCGCACAAAATAGTATAGAGGTTACATGCGTTCAACCAGTAGAGAAGAATACTTTATTAAATCAGTTAGATACTTTATTTGCTGATTTTGGTATTGATGCCTTAAAAACTGGAATGTTATTAAATGAAAGGATAATTAATGATACTGCTTTAAAATTAAATACATACAAAATAACCAAAATTATTGACCCAGTAATGGCTACAAGAACTGGTTCTAAATTACTGGAAGATTCTGCTATTAATGCTTATAAAAAACTCTTATTACCAATTGCTGATTTGGTAACTCCAAATATTTATGAAGCAAATCTACTTTCTGGTTTAGAAATAAGGGGTAAAGAAGATATCGAAAATTCAGCAAGAAAAATCATTGGTCTTGGAGCTAAAGCGGTACTTATAAAAGGTGGCGGTTTAAAAGATATGAAAGGGAAGGATTTTTTTCTTGACTTAAATGGTAGAAAAGAGTGGCTATTTAATAATTTTATAAATACAAAAAATACCCATGGTAGCGGCTGTACTTTGAGTGCTGCTATTTGTGGTTACAAGGCCTTAGGTTTTGATCTATTTGATTCCATACAAAAGGCGAAATCATTTGTTGAGAAATCTTTAGAAAATTCTTATAAAATAGGATCTGGCCCTGGTCCCTTAGGCCATCATTAATTATTTACAGAAGTGGAGTTAGAACCACCATTTTCTGTAGGGCTTTTTTAAAAATAAGATTTCTTCAGTCTCCCATCCTCCCTCCAACCACTCAAGATGCTCAAGTAATAAAGACTCACTCTCCCTTTTGCTTAATTGCCCAATTCTATTAGCAATACCATCGAACCTTACTTTCATCAATTCCTCAATCTTGATGTTATTCATAGGTTAAATAATAAATTTTTTCTACTCTTACTTGGATACATTTTCTTGTCAACAATTTAATTTTATTTGTTTACTAGTTGTTCTTAAATATGTATTAAATACAACTTTTTAAAATAGATAGTAATTAAGACTTATTCACATAGATTTATTTAAAGACTAATTTATATAAAAATACTCTAACTATGAATAAAGAAGAAACAGCAAAGCAAAAAACTATTTTAAATGTAGGTTATTGTGAAACGACCTCTGAATGGCTTAATAGAATCATTACTGAATTGGCAGATGAAAATAAAAATTTCGTAGATTTGTCAGTTATTTGTGCTTAATTTTTTAGAAAATATAGTTTATTTTCAGTTAGCTTTTAACTATAAGAGTCATTTAAAGGATATTTTTATGATGTGAATCCTAATAAAAAAAACATAGAAATAATTAAACAATTCAATTTATCTCCTCATCCTGAAGGTGGATGGTTTAGAGAGATAGTAAGGAGTGAGAATTCTCTAATAAGGGAAGATGGCCAAAGTAGAAACTTTATTACAGGAATTTATTATCTTTTGGAGAGAGATGCAAAAAGTGCTTGGCACCGAGTAAAAAATGCTGATGAAATTTGGATTCATCTAAGGGGTGATCCTCTGAATTTATGGTGCCTAGATAATGATAATAAGTTAATAAGAAATTTAATTTTAGATTCCAATAATCCAGTAGAAATGATCCCATCTGGATATTGGCAAGCTGCAAAAAGTACAGGCGAATTTACCCTAGTGAGTTGTTGTGTTGGCCCGGGCTTTGATTTTAAGGATTTTGAATTACTCAGAAATACAAATCATACTTCTAGATTAGATAAAGCAATTAATGATCTTATTTGAGACATTTTTTTGTTTATATTTTTGAAATCATCCTCTAGATTTATAAGGCTACTCAATAAATCTATATTTAATGAATCAAAATTCTGTCAAAACAATTGGTATTAATGATGAACCAAGAAAAGATTCATACTTAGTATATGTAAATCAGGCTGATGGATTAAAAGGCATCCTTAATAGGGATTTTGATGAATGGTCGAATTTTGATGGTTGGGAAAGTATTTCAGTTCAGCAATGGATTTTTTCTAGAGCTTTGGAGGTTTTCAGAGGTAAGAAAATTGATATTAAATGCGACTGTTGTGAACATAATGATTTAATCCCAAATGATTTTGAGAGTATTAAAAAAGAAAAATGTTTTGGTAAAAAAAGTGCTTACATGATTGAAAAAGTTGTAGATGAAATTGTATTAGCTAAGGCAAGAAGAGAAAGTGATGGAACATATTCTGCGTAAGATTCATAAATATTTATGGAGTGAAAAATCTTTTATTTACCAGTGAAAATTATCAGAAGAACCAATCGTTAAATTTTTAGTGGACATCTTATGGAACTTAAAGTGTACCGAATCACTGAACTCCTTTTCATCTGAGTAATTCAAAAGATCCACAGGGTCGATGTTTTCATCGAACCATGCATCATATTCAATATGGTTTGGTTCGGCAAAATAACTCATATCCAATTAATAGCTTCCAAAAAACTTATAAACGGTACATGCGATACCAAATTAAAATTCTTAATTTTTAAATAATACATATTTTTAAATTGTTCATAAAGATTAGTTGCTAAAAAGATAGTAGAAATATCTACAAATTCATGTCTCTCGATACAACCATGGTTTCTATCCATCCCCACTTCACAATCAAGGATGGGAAGATGGACCAGTGCATAGCTCTTTTAGAAGAAATTTTGGTACTGACAAAAGCTAATGAACCTGACTGCCTTTTTTTTAATATCACTACATGCGGGTCAGATAAGGCTTATGTAAGAGAGGCATATAAAGATGGTGCCGCCGCTTTATTTCATCTCAAAAATATGGGACATATGATTCCCAAGCTTTTTGAAGTGTCAGATATTACTGTGCAGGTCCAAGGCCCTGCCAAGGAGATTGAACCCTTGAAGGAAATACTGCCAGACGCTGATTTCTATGAAGCAATATCTGGATTCTGATTTAGATTGTATATATTGACAGTCGATCGCAAGGGGCTTTTAGCCCCCTTTTTATTTAGGAATTCAAAATAAATTAATCTTCCCTTACTTATATCAAGTAACTTTATGATCAGCTCAAATATTATTTTTATGGCATCAACTTTTTATATTGTTCATCATGAATTTAAGGCAGGAAAAGCTGAAAAATGGTGGGAAACAGCTTATGCGGCAATGTCACCTGGTGGTGGATGGGATGATGCGGTAGCAGCTAATAAAGAAAAAGGATTTTTTAACCATTCTGCAAATGCTGTAACTAAAACTGGCCCTGTGTATTGTTTTTGGGAAGTAAAAGAGGGTATTTCAGCTGAGGAGTTTCAGGAGTTTATAGACGGTCCCTCTGGCCCAGGTTTTGGACAAGATGCATTGATGAATATCTGTAAACCAATTGACACATCATTAATGAATGGACAAACACCATACCCACCAGTTTTTCTTGATAATTGACAGTCGATCTACAATAGTGATCTATTAGCTCCTTTTTATTATGTTTCTTGAAACTACCGTTTTCACATTCAAAATTAGCGTCCCATTTGAAGAATGGGCGGCGGTTTATGACAGCGAAGAAAATATAAAAATGAATAAAGAGCGTGGAATTATTTGCTTATACAAAGGTGTAAAGAAAGATGATCCAACAAGTGTAATTCTTATTGAGCAGGGTGAAGAAGGTAAATCAATAGCTATGTTTGAAGATCCAGCAGTGAAACCATTAATTGAGAGTGCAGGTCATATTTACGATTCAACGGTTATATCCAGTTATTTTTGAGTGAAGAGCTTAATTCTTCCAGCAATATTATTTTTATTTCCTATTTCTATGCAAGCTGGTTTTCCTGAAGGTGAGAATGGATACGATTTAAAAAAAATTGAGAAATCTTTCAGATTACCTTGCGATGAAATTGGACATGATGATTGTATTGCAAGAGCATTAGGAGTTGGTGCCTGTACCTGGATATTTGGAATAAATAAGGATAAAGAACCTGCGGAAGCTTTAAAAATTGCAGATACTGTTTAAATTGCTCTTTTGAAAGGAAACAATCTTGATTTAAAATCAATGCTTGAAAAAGATGGGTTAATTAAAACGAATATAAAAAAAGAAGCTACTTATAGAATTAACTTCTGTAGAGAAGAAACAAAAAAAGCTATTCCAAAATTAGTAAAGAAATTACCTGAAGGTGTTGTATTAGATGAAGAGAGAATAGAAAATTTAACAAGCGTGTTTCCTCTGCAGTATTTAAGTATTTTTGAGCAATTAAGCAAATATAAAAAATGAAAAGTTTACTATTGACTCCTATATTCAAACGTTTAAAAAAAAGTGTTTTTTTCTCATCACTTAATCAGAATTCTTGTCCTGTTTATGATGCTGAAGAAATAAAAAAAACAAGAACAACAAGAAGCTATTAAAAAGTTATACCCATAAAAAAAGGGCGTTAGCTTCGCCCCAATCAAAAAGCGGGATAATCCCCATCACCCAGCCTTTTAAAAATCCTAGCACTACATATGGTGTTTGTAAGTAATAAAAATTTACTATTGATGGAGTTGTTTGTATCTAATTAATTTGTCATGATAGAAATCCCCATCACTCAGGCTCGCAAGAGTCTTTTTTTGTGTCTACTTTTGGATCAGGTACTCCATTTATGCTTCTTGCAAAACTTAAAGTTAAGGAAGATAAGGTTGCAGAATACTTAGAAATTGCGGATGAGACAGATAAAGCTATTGAAGCTTAAGAACCAAGAATGCTCCATAATACTTTTGATCAAGATCCTGATGACCCTCTTCGTTTCGTATGTTCAGAAGTTTATAAAAATGATGATGCTTTACCAGCTCATTTAGCTAATCCAGCTTTAGGTGTTTATCTTGAGGCTCATGCTGTACTAGGAACTGATCTTTCTGTTGAATTTTACGGAACTGTGGGAGATAAAGTTATTGAAGCCATCAACGCAACAGGAGTTCCATGTAAGATCTATAAAACAAAATTAGGATATAGCAGAGTTTAAGGATAATAGTATTAACTAATTAGTTCGACTAAATTATTAATAAGAATCTGAGTGCAAGCGGTAACCACAGGCATAGAAGCAGCATTAGTAAAATAGTAATAGCATGGATATTTGGAAAGTAAGGCTCTTTTAAAATTTGTGTTTTCATAATTTATCTCGCCTTCTTAAGTTTAATTTCTCTTCTGATAAGCAACGCTATTACCACAACACACATGTTCATTAGAAATACGTCTAATGGCATTTTTTAAAAAAGTCTCTACTTAATTAATAGCAAGATTATTGAACTACGAATCAAGAGATGATTACAAATGTTTATTGACTTAACAAAATGAATTTAAAAAATAAATTTGTGCTTAAATATCTCAGTTCTTTTAACTGCTAAATGGCTTATTCAGAAATAAGAATAATAATAGGTGGTCTAGCTCATGTACCTGTTCTTATCTTTATAGCCAGTTTTATTAAAGGTAAGTTTGGAATTAAAACCCAAGAGGACAAATATAATGTAGTTAAAGAAGAGCCAGTTAAAATTGTTGAACTAATAAATACCGTAGTTAAAGAAGGAAAAGCAGAAAGTTTAAAGGCACTTTCAAATAAGCTGGATAATATTGAACAGAAGGTTAATGAGGTTTATGAAAATGTAAAGAAGAAAAAAAAGGATAACTAAATTGAGATCCTATCAAGCATCAATACATCTTGAGCTTGGATTGTATCTCTCTTATCTTCATCTTCGGGATCTTTGTAAGATTCAATTTCAGCTTGAATTTTTCTCTTGTAAACTCCTTTGATATAGTCAATTTCTCTACTCTCTTTATTCAAGATTGAGAATGGTGATCTTTTTAAATTCATAACTTTCTCCTAATAAATAAGTTTTGATCAGCTCCAATGCCTATCAGATTCAACAAAGCTATCCAATGTTTGCTGATTCTTGATTTCTTCCTCAAGAATTTCTTCTTCTGATCTTTCTTCAATCTCAGATTTATAATCTTCTTTTAGTGTGGATTTGGTAGACATTGACTCATGACGACTATAATTATGTTCTAACAAGTAAGAAAAGCCATTCGACTAATAAATATGTACGGTTTGAGGAACTCCCTTATACGGATAAAGGATCAACAATTGAATTTGAATATGGTTAAGATGTTGTGATATTTCGATTAGTTTTTTTCCCTTTAAAAATCATCAGTAAAGGCACACCAATAAGCATCAAACTTCTATCAATTAATAAAAAAGTATTTTGATTCATTTAGATATTACTTCGGGGTTATCCTAATAAAGGGGTATCCCTCTTTTAATAGGTTCTTTTTTTCATATCATCCATCTCGTTTCTGATTTTGTTGTAGTAGGCCAACTCTTCAGGATCATTAGAACCAAGAACATAATTCACGCTCACTTCAAAATAAATTTAAACTGCACATATTTGAGTGTCAAATGATTTCTAGAGAGTGCCGTGATCTATCTTAAGTCCACTTAAAATGCGGATTTTTCTTTTTTATCGTTCTTTAAGAATCTAGCTTTATGAGTCAAATTCTTATCAGAAAATGCAATAGGGATTGCTGAAAGACTTACTGCAAAATAATCTATTGCGTTTAAATTCTTCTACTGATCTCGAGTAGATACTAGCTGTGAGGATTGTTCCAAAATTTACTAAAACTAATGTCAATACCAGTAGCTCGATAGCGAGGTTGGTCATAAAATTACCCTCCTTAAAATTATATGAAAACTCTATAACGACTTTGTAAGTATTGAATAGAGTTTAAATTCTTATTTTTGGGAGTCTAAATCTTTTTTAGTTAGTTGCTTTTTTCCCCTTAGCAATCATCACTACTGGTACTAAGAGATAGGTGAAGAAAGAGATTAAGAAAATGTCGATGTTCATGGATTTCACTATAAATTTTTTAAATCTTGCTCTATTTTCTCGAGTTTTTTGTTTAGTTCTGTTTTCTCCTTCAATAGAGCTTTTTTCTTTAATTGGAGTTCTTTGTTAAATGGAGAATTAAAGTACTTTTTGTAAGCTAGAAAAAATACAGCCAGTGCTACAACAATCCCTATCGCGCCAATTATGAGTATGGGCGAGGATGGGAAATCGTAGAATGGTACAGAGAGTAAAAGCATTTAAACGAAACCTGGAATTATTTGGCCTGTTGTTAAGTAAGCTCCAACAGCAGCAATTAATCCAAGCATTGCGAATCTGCCATTAAGAGTTTCTGCAACAACTTTTTCTTTTTCGATTGTTTTTACTTTAGGGTTTGAATTTGTCATTGGATTTGAAGTTAGATAGTTTAAATTTTCGTTTTGAAATTGCTTAGTTAGATAAGCAACGAGGATAGCTGTTAAGGATACGATTACAGCTAAAAAGCCTGAAAGAGGAGACATTAAAAAATACCTGGAATTATTTGACCTGTAGTTAAATAAGCTCCCAAAAGTGCAACTAAACCAATCATTGCCCAACGACCATTAACTTTTTCTGCGTTTTGCGGATATCCATCATAAGAAACAGATTGATCAACATAAGGACGAGGCTCAGTTGGGAAAATATTTTGCCTTCCGCCTGATTCTGTAGTTATGTATGAAGAATTAGTCATTAGTTAAATAATTTAATTGTTAACAAACGTAACACTCTTATTAACTAATGTAAAGAAAAAGGTTAAAAATATGTGTAATTCGGTACTTTTAAAGCAATATTGGTACAGATCTGTAACAATTAGTAATTTGTTTTTAAAGTTGAAGGTAGTAATTAAAAGATCATAGAGATATGAAAAGCTTCCCCGGATTTGTTTTTGATTGATCAAAATTGAATATTGAATGATCACATTCTCTACTTATCGATGATCCTTGGGTTGGGAGGTGTTTATGTCTTGATTGCCTCTCCCAGGGTGATAGGGATATTCGGAAAAACTATTTTTGTCCTCTCTTCGACTGCATCTGCCCAGGATTCAGCCAGATCGCTGGAATGGAAATTTCTGGACCTCGGGCCTGTATAATTCTTCCTTCTTATAAGGACCTGCCAGCCGCTGCCGCTTCTTCTGATTTTCTGATTGTTGCCATTTCGGTTTCATCGTTTGTGTGATGCACCTCAAGATATCTGCCTTTAAAACAGAAAAGTGGACCCGAAAACAGACGTCCACTTCTGAATAATTTCTTTGTGCAATAGTGGTAATCTCACTGATACCAAACTATCCCGCGAGTGCCCTCGTCGGGACTTGAACCCGAGACCTCTCCCTTACCAAGGGAGTGCTCTACCGCTGAGCTACAAGGGCAATTTTAAAGTGGGCCGGGTTGGATTTGAACCAACGTAGGCAGAGCCAGCGGATTTACAGTCCGCCCCCTTTAACCACTCGGGCACCGACCCCCACTATTTGAACTTATCAGTTAATGGACACTTTGTGTGAAATTGTTTTGGTTTTTTTTCCCCTTTCTAGATAGCATTTGTAAAGAAAAGACTTTATTGATGATGAATATTTTATTGATAAACGGTCCAAATTTAAATTTATTGGGGACTAGAGAACCTGAAATATATGGTAATAAAACATTGAGCGATATAGAAAAAGATCTAACAAAAGTTGCTAAAGCAAAGAGTATTAATCTTGAATGTTTTCAAAGTAATCATGAAGGAGAAATAGTAGATAAAATTCAAGAGTCTGTAAAAAGTATCCAAGGTATTCTTATAAATGCTGGCGCTTTTACTCATACCTCGATTTCCATTAGAGATGCTTTAATTGGATCAAAAACCCCATTTGTAGAGTTACATATTTCAAATATTTTTAGTAGAGAAGAATTTCGTAAAGAATCTTTTCTTACAGATAAAGCTATAGGAATAATCAGTGGATTCGGTATATCAAGTTATTCCCTAGCTCTTGAAGGAATCATTGGATATTTAAGTAGTAAAGATTAAATGCTAGTCGATTTTAAAAGGCCTTCTTCTCACATAAAATTTTTATCCTCATTAACTTCAGATGAGTGGATCAAACTCGCATTATCTAATCCAATAGATATTCTTATTGATCATGCTCATTGTGAAAGAAAAGCAGCAGGAGTGGCTATTCAATTGATGTTTAGATATCCATCAGAACCAAATCTTGCAGAAGTTCTTAGCCAAATAGCCAGAGAGGAATTAGAGCATTTTGAAAAAATACTTTATTTTTTAAAGGATCTTGGACATTCTCTTGAGACCTTAAAGCCGCCTCCATATGGAGCTGAATTATCCAAGAATATAAGAAAGGAAGAGCCCAATAGAATGCTTGATAGTTTCTTAATCGCAGGACTTATTGAAGCAAGAAGTCATGAAAGATTAAGCTTGCTTGCTCTTAATTCTAGAGAAGAATCTTTTAAAAATCTTTATGAATCTTTGATTGAGAGTGAGGCAAGACATTTTGGGGTTTATTGGAAACTAGCGCAAACTAAATTCTCTAAAAATCAAACTTTCAAAAGGTTAGAGGAACTGTCTGAAATTGAGTCAGCAATACTGGCTGAAACTTTCACTATGCCAAGGGTACATAGCTAAAGATAATAAAATAAAAATGATAAAAAATAAGTTTTTTAGTTTACTTAATAGATATAAAACTGATTTGCCAACATTTACCATCGTTGGTGTTGGACCTGGAGATCCATCGCTTTTAACAATTGCTGCTGTAAATGCAATCAAAAAAGCGAAAGTTATAGTTTTCCCAATTTCAGATGATAATAAAAAGAGTTTTGCTGCGGAAATAGTCAAGAAATACACCAAATTTAAAAAAAATATACCTATCATCTTTCCAATGGCTAGGAAGGATTTTGATCCAGATGAAATATGGTCTAATGCTGTAGAAAAAATTGTTGAATTTATACAAAATGGAGAATCAGTTGTTTTACTTTGTCTTGGAGATACTTCCCTATTTGCAAGTTCTTCTAATATTTTGAGACTAATAAAAAATAATCATGCTGAAATTATTACTAAAACCATACCTGGTATTTCCTCTATTTCAGCAGCAGCAGCTTCTAATGATTTTGATTTGGTAAAAAAAGGTGAGACTTTGATCATCAAAGAATGTCCTTCTTCAGAATCTGAA
>CACLGU010000006.1 GCA_902606505.1 uncultured Prochlorococcus sp. | reverse complement strand
GCGAATGGGCAAAATTGAAATGAAAGGGAAAATTGTTATTGGAGAAGGTGAAAGAGATGAAGCACCTATGCTTTATATAGGCGAAGAGGTTGGTACTGGAAGTGGCCCAGGGGTCGACTTTGCAGTAGATCCTTGTGAAGGAACTAATCTTTGTGCGAATAATCAAAGAGGTTCTATGGCGGTTTTAGCTGCCTCTGATACGGGTGGCCTTTTCAATGCTCCTGATTTTTACATGAATAAATTAGCAGCCCCTCCAGCGGCCAAAGGTAAAGTAGATATAAGAAATTCAGCTACTGAAAACTTGAAGATACTAAGTGATTGCTTGGGTCTTTCTATTGATGAGCTTACCGTTGTTGTAATGGATAGAACTAGGCATAAAGATTTAA
Source organism: uncultured Prochlorococcus sp. (assembly GCA_902606505.1). GTDB lineage: Bacteria > Cyanobacteriota > Cyanobacteriia > PCC-6307 > Cyanobiaceae > Prochlorococcus_A. The sequence continues at coordinate 45,760 of CACLGU010000006.1, read as the reverse complement.
TTAAAGAGATTCGAGGATGTGGTGCAAAAGTACAACCCATTTCTGATGGTGATGTTCAAGCTGCGATTTCATGTGGTTTTGCAGGAACTGGAACACATTGCTTGATGGGTATAGGTGCCGCTCCTGAGGGTGTTATTTCAGCTGCTGCAATGAGAGCTCTAGGCGGACACTTTCAAGGACAACTAGTTTATGATCCAGCAATCGCTCAAACTTCTGAATGGGCTGATTACACAAAAGAAGGAAATATAAAACGTCTTAATGAAATGGGCATAACCGATATAGATAAAATCTATGAAGCTAATGAATTGGCATCGGGAGAAAATGTTGTTTTCGCTGGAAGTGGAATAACTGATGGATTACTATTTGACGGAGTTAAATTTGAAAGGGATTGTGTTAGAACAAGTAGTCTTGTTATTAGTACATTAGATAGTACTGCAAGGTTCACAAATACTGTCCATATAAAAGATGGTGCTAAAAGTATCAGCCTTTAAAAATTCATTGTTGATATTATGCATATTGTTGTCGTCGGACTGAGTCATCGCACGGCACCTGTTGAAGTGCGTGAGAAGTTAAGTATTCCTGACCAATCCATAACAGAATCATTGAAAGCATTAAAAACTTTCTCTGATGTATTAGAGGTGTCAATCTTAAGTACTTGTAATAGGTTGGAAATATATGCACTAGTAAAGGATAAAAATACTGGAATTTCATCCATAAAAGAATTTATATCAGAATATTCTGGAATTATTTTTGAGGATTTAAATCCACATCTTTTTTGCTTTAGACAGGAAGATGCAGTTTTGCATTTGATGAAAGTCTCGGCAGGACTCGATAGTCTCGTTTTAGGGGAAGGACAAATCCTTTCGCAGGTAAAAAAAATGATGAGATTAGGTCAAGAGAATCAATCTACTGGACCAATTCTTAATAGATTATTAACTCAATCAGTTAGTACAGGTAAAAAAGTAAGATCTGAAACAAATTTAGGAACTGGAGCCGTATCAATTAGTTCAGCAGCGGTAGAACTTGCCCAATTAAAAATTGGCCAAGAAAAGGGTTTCGATACTCTTGTAAGTTTGGAATCAGAGAATGTTCTTGTTGTTGGCGCGGGACGAATGAGTAGGCTTTTAATAACTCATTTAAAATCAAAAGGATGTCATAAACTTATCCTTTTAAATAGAAATATTGATAGAGCGTTAAATCTTGCTCAAGACTTCCCTGATTTAGAGATTGTTTGTAGAGGGTTAAACGAATTAGAAGAAAACATATCACTATCTTCCATTGTTTTTACCAGTACTGCTTCTGAAGAGCCAATTATTGATCTCGCTAAAATTGAAAAATTAAATTTGAGCAATAGACTTAAATTTATTGATATTGGTGTGCCGAGAAATATATCTAATGATGTCAAACAACATGAATTTGTAAAATCATTTGATGTTGATGACTTACAAGAGGTCGTTTCAAGAAATCAAGAATTTAGACAGAAAATAGCAAAGGAAGCGGAATCTTTAGTAGAAGAAGAAAGGATCATTTTTCTAGAATGGTGGGCAAGTTTAGAGGCGGTTCCAGTAATTAATAAACTTAGATCAGATTTGGAGTTAATTAGAAAAGAGGAATTGCAAAAAGCACTTAGTAGGATGGGACCAGATTTTTCGGCTCGAGAAAGAAAAGTTGTGGAAGCGCTTACTAAAGGAATTATCAATAAAATACTTCACACTCCTGTTACCAAGCTGAGAAGTCCTCAATCAAGAGAAGAAAGACAAGTTTCTTTGAAAATCGTTGAAAAATTGTTTTCTTTAGTAGAAGAGGACAAAAATAACTAATTTTTCTCAATTTATATTAAGTTTTTCTAGTGATTTATCGAAATACCTTCGTAAACTGACCATTAGTATTTCTAAATATGCCCATAATCAGTTACTTTAAGTAGTTGTATATGTACCTCCATTAGATTTAATGAAGCGTGTGTTGGCCATAATCCTCGGAGGAGGAAAAGGTTCTAGACTTTACCCTTTAACAAAAATGAGGGCTAAACCTGCTGTGCCGTTGGCAGGTAAGTATCGTTTAATAGATATCCCAATTAGTAATTGTATAAATTCAGGCATTGAAAAAATGTACGTATTGACCCAGTTCAATAGTGCATCTCTAAATAGACATATAGGAAGAACTTATAATTTGAATGGCCCTTTCGGCCAAGGATTTGTGGAGGTTTTAGCCGCACAACAGACTCCTGATAGTCCCAAATGGTTTGAAGGTACTGCTGATGCTGTAAGAAAATACCAATGGTTATTTCAAGAATGGGATGTTGATGAATATTTAATTTTGTCAGGGGATCAACTGTACAGAATGGATTACAGTTTATTTGTTCAACATCATAGAGATAATGGTGCTGATTTAACTGTTGCAGCTTTACCTGTTGATGAAGCTCAAGCAGAAGGTTTTGGCCTCATGAGAACAGACGATGTAGGAAATATAAAAGAATTCAGTGAAAAGCCCACTGGAGAGAAGTTGAAGGCAATGGCAGTAGATACTTCAAAATTTGGATTAAGTAAAGAGTCAGCTACAGAAAAACCTTATCTAGCCTCTATGGGTATTTACGTTTTTAGCAGAAATACTCTTTTCGATCTTTTAAATAAATTTCCTAGTTATACGGATTTTGGTAAGGATATAATTCCTGAAGCCCTTAATAGGGGTGACACTCTTAAAAGTTATGTATTCGATGATTACTGGGAAGATATCGGTACCATTGGGGCATTCTTTGAGTCAAACCTTGCCTTGACTGAGCAACCAAAACCTCCTTTTAGTTTTTATGATGAAAAATTTCCAATTTATACAAGACCAAGATTTCTTCCCCCTTCTAAACTAGTAGATGCTCAAATTACTGATTCAATAGTTTGTGAAGGTACAATCTTGAAGTCATGTAGTATTTTGCATTGTGTTCTAGGTGTAAGAAGCAGGATTGAAAGTGATTCGGTACTTGAGGACACTCTTGTTATGGGTGCTGATTTCTTTGAATCACCTGAAGAGAGGATTCAATTAAGAAAAGGAGGAGGAACACCTCTTGGAGTAGGGGAAGGAACTACTGTAAAAAGAGCAATTCTTGATAAGAATACAAGAATTGGTGATAATGTCGTGATCATTAATAAAGATCGAGTTGAAGAAGCAGATAAGCCAGATTTAGGCTTCTATATCAGAAATGGAATTGTTGTAGTAGTTAAAAATGCAACTATCGCAAACGGAACTGTTATTTAAATCTCTTCGATCATTTTTCGCTGACATAAGAATTTTTTTTGAGCAATTTTGTTGAGTTGCAGGCAAACTATATTTATTGAGTTTTTTAATTTTTTATGTCCAAGGCACATTTTGGTTTGATAGGTCTTGGTGTTATGGGCGAAAATTTAGTTCTTAACGCGGAGAGAAATGGATTTTCTAGTGTAGTTTTTAATAGGACTTACTCAAAAACTGAAGAATTTTTGCAGGGTCGTGGCCTTGGGAAAAATATAGAGGGAGCTGAAACTCTTCAAGTATTTGTTAACAAGCTAGAGAGGCCTAGAAGAATTCTAATGATGGTAAAAGCTGGACCCGCAACAGATGCTGTTATAGAAAATATTTCTGGATATCTCGAGGAAGGAGATTTATTAATAGATGGAGGTAATTCTCAATTTAAAGATACAGAAAGAAGGGTAAATACTCTTGAAAGTAAAAGTTTTGGATACATTGGAATGGGAGTCTCAGGTGGTGCAAAAGGAGCTCTAGAAGGCCCAAGTATGATGCCAGGCGGCACTAAGGCTTCATATGATGCTATAGAAAGCTTATTAACAAAAATGGCTGCCAAAGTTGAAGACGGTCCATGTGTTGCATATGTTGGACCAGGAGGCTCAGGTCATTTTGTAAAGACTGTTCATAACGGAATCGAATATGGAATTGAACAAATACTGGCAGAAGCTTATGACCTTATGAAGAGAGTCAAAGGTATGAATGGACAGCAGATGTCAGAGGTATTTGGTATTTGGAATAAGACTGATGAATTAGCTTCCTATCTTGTTGAGATAACAGAGATTTGTCTAAATACAAAAGATGAGATAACTGGAGATGATGTCGTCGAAAAAATATTAGATAAAGCTGGCCAGAAAGGTACTGGGTTATGGACTGTTGTAAGTGCTTTAGAATTGGGTGTATCTGTTCCAACTATTTATGCATCTTTAAATGCAAGAGTAATGAGTTCTTTAAAAGAGCAACGTAGTGAGATTGAAAAAACTATTCCATCTAAAGAGATAGAGGATTTTGATTTAGGAAATATATCAGATGGAATGAAACCTTTATTTGATGCTGTGGTTCTTGCCACAATTGCTAGCTATGCACAAGGTATGGATATTTTAAGAGAAGCATCTGCAGTATATAACTATGGTTTGAATATGCCGTCAATTGCTCAAATATGGAAAGGTGGTTGCATAATTAGATCAAAATTATTAAGTAAAATTCAAGATGCTTATAACAAAGACCCTGATCTGAAAAATTTAATTTTTGATGATTGGTTCAATAATGAAATCGCGACAAGATTAGATAACTTAGCTAAAGTGGTTTCTTTATCCACAAAAGCAGGTATACCAGTACCATGCCTATCAAGTACTTTAGATTATTTGAATAGTTATAGAACTAATAGACTTCCTCAGAATCTTGTTCAGGCTATGAGAGACTGTTTTGGCTCTCATACATATGAAAGAATTGATAAGGAAGGTAATTTTCATACTGAATGGATGAAATGATTGAAAAGGTTAAAAATGGATATACACTCTACATTTACAAAGACAAGTTAGAACTATCCTCAGAGGTCTTTAAGTTTATTGAAAGCCAAATTGTTCATACATTAAATAACAAAGAAAGATTCAAATTTTGTGTAAGTGGAGGTTCAACTCCTAAATCTGTCTATAAGCTTTTATCAAAAAGTGATCTTAGATGGGATATGGTTGATGTCTTTTTAGGAGATGAAAGATGTGTTGATCCAAATTCAGAATTGAGTAACTCGTTAATGTTGAAGAATTCATTGTTAACTAATTTTGGATCTAAAGCTTTTTTTTATCAAATTTTCAATGATTTAAATGCTGATGATGAAGCTACAAAAAATCAATTTATTTCAAAATTATTTGAAAAATGCGGATCAAACCCTCCAACTTTTGATTTAACATTATTAGGTCTTGGAGACGATGGTCATACAGCCTCACTATTCCCATATCAAAAAAATAATAATGTAGATGATTTTGTTATTTTTAATGAAGGTAAAGGTTTAAAAAGAATTTCATTAACGCCAAAGGTTCTTTCAGCCTCTTCAAAGATAATATTTTTAGTTAGTGGAGCTTCTAAAAGAATTGCTCTTGAGAGGTTATTAGATGCAAAAGAGCCACCTGATAGAACACCATCAAAATTAATAAAATCAATTAATCAAATTTCAATATTTTGTGATCAGGAATCAGCAAAAGAATTAGAAATTTAGTTAAAGTCTATTAATAATTTAAATTATTTAATGAGTAAGAAAAAATTTTTATTCCAGAAAAAGGAGTTCGATGGTTGGAAAACATTAAATGATACTGTTATGGGCGGATCAAGTTCAGCTTTTTGTGAAATTTCAAATTCGGGTTTGATATTAAAGGGTAATATTGTCGAGAAAGCAGGAGGATTTGTTAGTTGTAGATCGTCTATATATAAACCTTCTTTAAATGTATCTGAGTATTCATCCTTTGAATTAAATATTGATGGACAAGGAAGAACTTTTAAATTTGCTGTCGCTTGTGAAGATGACTTGCTAGGACTAACCGAATTTATTCCGGGTGGACTTAGATGGATTAAATCATTCCCAACAAAAAAATTCGGGACAACAAATATTCAAATTCCTTTTAGTGAGCTAAAACCTTCAGTAAGAGCTAATAAAGTACGTTTTCCATTTAAATTCAAGCCATCTAAAATTAAAAGATTGCAACTACTACACTCTAAGTTTGGTGATGATGGATTACTTAATAATGAGTTTAAACAGGGTTCAATAAAAGTTTTAATTAAATCAATAAGTGTTTTTTGAAAATCCACCTAAAAATATAGAGAGCTTAATCGCTAAGTCAGCAGATTTAACAAATAAACCTTTTGTTCATTCTGTCGTAAAAATAAATGGTGAATACGAATTCGAAGATGAAGATATAGATTTAACAGTTAATATCTTATGTCGAGATAAAGAAGGCAAAAGATTAGAAATTTATGATCTTGAATTAGAACTTTTTAAATCAAATAAAGAGTTGGTTTTAGTAATCTCTAAGCTTAATTTCCCTGATGAACCAATATTATGGTGTGGAGTTAAAACATTATGGATGGATAGCAATAATGGGAAAAAATGCAACTCTCCTAAATACAGCGCTAGATTGGAAAATTTAGCAAATAGGATAAAAAGTTTTATTGATTAAGAAAATAAAATTTGTGCTGATTTATAAATCAGTAACAGCCCCTAAACTTGATGTGCTTACGATTCTCGAATATTTTGAAAGAATTCCTCTTTTGTATTTTTGAATAGGTTTTACCCAATCTTTTTTTCTTTTTTCTAATTCTTCGTCAGATAAGTCAACTTCAATTAGTTGTTTTACAGCATCTACTGTAATTAAATCACCTTGTTTTATTAGAGCAATATTTCCTCCTACAGCAGCCTCTGGAGCTATGTGACCTACAACAAGACCATAGGTACCCCCGCTAAATCTGCCATCGGTAATTAAGGCCACCTTCTCTCCTAGCCCTTGACCAACAATCGCAGATGTTGGAGCTAACATTTCTCTCATGCCTGGACCTCCTACAGGACCTTCGTTTCTAATAACAACAACATCACCAGCTTTGATATCGTTATTTAATATGGATTTTAAACATTCCTCTTCACTTTCAAAAATCTTTGCAGGACCTGTTAATACAGGGTTTTTTACTCCGCTAATTTTGGCTACAGAACCTTCGCTCGCTAAGTTACCTTTTAATATCGCTAGATGTCCTTTTTTATAAAGAGGGTCATCTATGTCTCTTATGACATTTTGATTTGTTGGAGGCTTATCTGGAATATTCTGTAAGTATTCTGAGATGGTTTTGCCTTCAATGTTTTTGCAATCGCCATGAATTAATCCTGCATTCAAAAGTATTTTCATTACTTGTGGAATACCACCTGCCTTATGAAGATCCACCGTCACATATTTACCACTCGGTTTAAGGTCACAAATAACGGGTACTTTTTGTCTGATTCTCTCAAAATCATTAATGTTGATATCTATTCCTGCAGTATTCGCAATAGCTAAGATGTGCAATACCGCATTTGTTGATCCGCCAATTGCCATAATTACTGATATTGCATTTTCAAATGCTTTCTTAGTCATTAGGTCTAGAGGTCTTATATCTTTTTCTATTGCAGAGACTAATATCTCAGCACTTTTATCTGCACTTAGTTCTTTTTCAAGATCTTCAGCAGCCATAGTGGAACTGTGAGGAAGACTTAACCCTAATACTTCAATAACCGCAGACATTGTATTAGCTGTAAACATTCCTCCACAGCTACCAGCACCAGGAATACAATTTTTCTCAACTTGGATAAGCCTTTCTTCATTAATTTTGCCTGATGTTAATTGTCCAACAGCTTCAAATGCACTAACAACAGTAAGATCTTCTCCATGCAATTTCCCAGGCTTTATTGTCCCTCCGTAAATGAAAATTGAGGGAATATTCATTCTTGCAATCGCAATCATGGCACCCGGCATATTTTTATCACATCCACCTATAGCAAGTACTCCATCCATACTCTGAGCATTGCATGCTGTTTCAATAGAATCAGCAATAACTTCTCTTGAAACTAGGGAATATTTCATGCCCTCTGTTCCCATAGAAATGCCATCACTAACTGTTATAGTCCCAAACATCTGCGGCATCCCACCTGATCTTTTTATTGACTCTTCAGCTTTTAGAGCTAACTTATTTAAACCCATATTGCATGGTGTTATGGTGCTGTATCCATTAGCAACTCCAATAATAGGTTTATTAAAATCTTCATCATTAAATCCAACAGCTCTTAACATCGATCTGTTAGGGGATCTTTGCACACCTTGAGTTATTGCAGATGATCTGAGTTTATTCATATTATTTGAAAACCTTTTTTATTCTATTGCCCCAACTCTTCAAGTTGCTTCCTCACATCAGCAATTGCAGAATTAAGTTGCTCAACTTTCTTCTCCAGATTCTCTCCTTCAACTTCATTTATATTTTCATTTGAATCAATCGCTTCTGAGCCATCTTGAATTCTGGAGGAATACATCATTGCTTTTTGTTTTTTTTCCTCCTTTCTTTTGTCTGCTTCGGATATTAACCACCAAGCTAGACCTGCTGCTCCAATAAAAGCACCACTTATTAATGATAAAAGATTATTTGAAGACGAATCTCTGTATTCAGACATTGGTAAAATATTTACTCCTATATTCTATATTAGTTCTTATCTTGAAATATAGTACTTAAACGCGATAGAGGATTCCCAATACCCGGAACTAATAATTGTGTTTTTTCGTCTTCCTCATCTATGCAAGAAGTGTAAATTACCTGATTAGGGAGTAATTTGGCAATTTCATTTAACCCTTTATTTGAGCAAATAGCAGTTATTAAAAGAATCCTATTTGAATCAACACCTAAATCCTTCAATTTAATTAAAGTTTCTAATGTTGCTGATTTTGTCGTTATTTGTTCTGAATAAAATATAATTCCTTCATTTGATTTAATAGTTTTAGGAAGTTCTCCTAATGAGAGGGTTGAATTAGGAATTACTTCTTTAGATCCAAACCAAAGAGATAACCCTTCGGGCAACATTGCGAGCACTCTTGTTGGATAATCATTATTAATAAAGAATCCATCTGCGTCTCCATTATCAGTATTTACTATTTCTTTTTTATATGGCAGCCAATTACGTAATGCTTCATATGTAAGCCATTTCCCTAATTGCTCATATCCTGTTGAGTACAAAATACTTGGAGTATTTTTTTCTCGCAATATTGAAAGCCAATGTTTTATTAATGGATGAGGAGGAACAATAACCTTTAGTGACATTGCCATATATTTTCCTTTAAGATACTCTTACAAACTTTAAATACTTAAGTTCTAAAATACAGTCTTATTATGATTAAATCAATTGTTTTCCCCTCATTAAAGAATGCATTAATTACTTTGTTATTCGTTGGGATTTTATTTTTTAATTCTGTAAATTCTGCATGGGCTAAAAGACCTCCTGAGATTAGAAACCAGCAAGACCTTAATTTAGAGCCAGATATGCATGGTCAAGACTTAAGCGGTAACGAATACGTTAAGTTTGATTTGAATGGGTTTAATTTCAGTGAAAGTAATTTAGAAGGGGCGGTGTTCAATAATAGTAAATTGCAAAACTCAAAGTTTACTGGAGCAAATTTAAGAGATGCACTAGCATATGCAACAGACTTTACAGATGCTGACCTTTCGGATGTTAATTTTACTAATGCTTTATTAATGGAGAGTAATTTTGAAGGTGCGAAAATAGATGGTGCAGATTTTACAGATGCTGTTCTTAGTCGTACACAACAAAAACAATTATGTGCGATCGCTAATGGCACAAATAGTTCTACAGGAGAAAGTACTGAATATAGCCTAGGCTGTTAATCATCAAAGATGAAAAAAAAAATACCAGTTATAGTTGTTTCGGGATTTCTTGGTTCAGGTAAAACAACTTTTCTAAGATATCTATTAAAAGAGAGTAATAAAAAATTTGGTTTAATAATTAATGAATTTGGTGATGTTGGAATTGACGGTGATTTGATTAAAAGTTGTGATAAATGTGATGAATCTGAAGAAGACTGCATGATCGAATTAAACAATGGATGTTTATGTTGTACTGTTCAAGATGATTTTGTTCCATCAATAAAAGCTCTCCTAGAATTTAATCCTCCTATTGAATCAATAATTATCGAAACAAGTGGCTTGGCACTACCAATTCCCTTAATTCAAGCACTTAACTGGCCTGAGATTAGGTCTTCCATCTACCTTGATGTTGTTGTTGGTATCGTTAATGGAGAATCAATGCTTAATGGTTCACCAATTAATGATTTAAATAAAATAACAAAACAATATAATGAAACAGATAAAATTGATCACAACGCCACTATAGATGAACTTTTTGAGGAGCAACTAGAAGTTTCTGATATCGTTTTAGTCTCTAGATCAGATATCTTAAATGATGATCAGTTTGACGTTGTAAAAAATAAAATTCAAGGAAGTCTAAATTCATCTACACCAGTCCTTAAGTCCAAGAATGGCAAAATTGATTTAAATTATCTATTTGATTTTAATTTTAAAAAAGAGAATTATAAAGAATTTTTAACGGAAGAACATGACCATAATCATGTTGAGCTTGTATCAGATTCATTTAAATTAAATTATTTCCTTGAAAAAAATGACTTTGAAAAGGAGATGTCAAAAATCTTGGATGAATTAAACATTCTTCGAATAAAAGGACGTATTTGGATCCCAAACAAATCATTGCCTTTACAAATACAAATTGTTGGAAAGAAAATTAATACTTGGTTTGAAGAAGCTCCAAACAATTGTTGGAGACCAAATGATAATGCTGGACTTGAATTAGTAATAATTTCCTTTGATGAAAAATCTATAAAAACTTTCAATAGAAAAATTAAAGAGAAATTTAAGATTTTAAGTGACCCAAAAATAGCAATTTGATTTTATAGTTATCTGCCGGGATACATACTGCAGTAGACAACCCAAGATGGAAAATCCAAAAATTGCTTTAAAACAAATAATCTCTGACGATGTTACTTCAATTGATAAAATAAAATGTTCAAAATGTGGAGGAGCAGGAAATTTTAAAACACATGAAAATTCAAGAAGGACTTGCTTAGTTTGTTTTGGTAGAGGCTACATAAATATTTAATAACTCAGAAACCCTAAGGTAAAAAAATATTTGTTTATTAATCAATAGTACTTTTTATTAAAATTTAAACTAATCTTCTAATAGAAATTAATTTTTAATTGGACCAATTTGCTGTAAAAGTTTTTGTAAGACTAAGACCCTCAGTTTTAGATCCAGCAGGGGAAGCTACTAAATCTGCTTCTATAAAACTTGGAGCTGATGGAATAAAATCATTACGTATAGGAAAAATGATTGAGGTGAAAATTGAAGGTAATGGTGAAAACGAAGTAAGAGAAAAAATTGATTTATTGTGTGATAGGTTATTCGCAAATACTGTTATTGAAGATTATGAGTATTCACTAAAAAAATTATAAGATGGATAATTTTACTGTAGGAGTTGTTGTATTCCCTGGGTCTAATTGTGATCGTGATGTTTCATGGGCATTGGAAGGTTGTCTAGATATTAGAACAAAATACTTGTGGCATGAGTCTTCAGATTTAAGTGAAGTAGATGCAATAGTGTTACCAGGAGGATTTAGCTATGGTGATTATTTAAGATGCGGAGCAATTGCGAGATTCTCTCCATTAATAAATGCCTTGGATGAGTTTGTTAAAAGCGGGAAAAGAGTTTTAGGAATTTGTAATGGGTTTCAAATTTTGACTGAATCAGGGTTTTTGTCTGGTGCTCTTGTTGCAAATAAAAACCTTAATTTTATCTGTGATGATGTTGAACTGGATATTGTTTCTTCAAAAGGAGGTTGGTTTAATAATGGAGATAAAAAACAAACTATTAAGTTGCCAATAGCGCATGGGGAAGGAAGATATCATTGTGATTCTGATACTTTAAAAAAACTTGTAGATAATGAATTGATTGCTTTGAGATATAAAAATAATCCTAATGGGTCCTCATTCGATATCGCAGGCATAACTAATGAAAAGGGAAATGTTCTAGGTTTAATGCCTCATCCAGAGCGAGCATGTGACGGGACAATTGGTGGGACTGATGGACTCTTTACATTAAAATCATTAATATTGAAATAAAAAAGACCACCAATTTTGGAGGCCTTTTTTATTTAAGTTGGGAAGAAATTAAACAACAGCTTTTACTTTTGGATCTAAATCACCTTTTGCGTAAAGATCAGCAAAATAGTTTGTGCTGTTTTGTTTGATCTTACTTGCTTGACCTTCGCACCAGAACTGCTTGTATCTATCAAGACAAACTTGCTTCATGTATTTTCTAGCAGGTTTATTGAAATGTCTTGGGTCAAAGTTTGCCTTATCAGCAAATGCTGCCTCTCTAACCGCGGCAGTGAAAGCAAGTCTGTTATCGGTATCAATGTTGACTTTCCTAACTCCATTTCTTATTCCCTCTTGAATCTCTTCAACAGGAACACCATATGTTTGAGGAATTTCGCCACCATATTTGTTAATGATATCCAACCATTCTTGAGGAACTGAACTAGATCCATGCATTACAAGATGGGTATTTGGAAGTGCTTTATGAATTTCAGCAATTCTGCTTATTGCAAGAACTTCTCCTGTAGGTTTTCTTGTGAATTTATAAGCACCATGACTTGTACCTATAGCAATAGCTAATGCATCAACTTTAGTTTTAGCAACAAAATCTGCAGCTTCTTCAGGATCAGTTAAAAGCATATCTGTAGAAAGTTCACCTTCAAATCCATGTCCATCTTCTGCTTCACCTTTCCCTGTCTCTAATGAACCTAAGCAACCTAATTCTCCTTCAACACTAACCCCAACTGAATGAGCAAAATCTACTACTTTTTTAGTAACTGCAACATTATATTCGTAACTAGCGGGTGTTTTTGCATCTGCCTCTAGAGACCCATCCATCATTACTGATGTGAAACCATTTATTGCTGCTGAATAACATGTTGATGGCTCATTACCATGGTCTTGGTGCATTACCACTGGAATATTAGGATATGTTTCTGTAGCAGCAAGGATTAGATGACGTAAGAAAATTTCTCCTGCATAATTTCTTGCCCCTCTTGAAGCTTGAAGGATTACTGGACTATCAGTTTCGTATGCTGCTTCCATGATTGCTTGAACTTGCTCAAGATTATTAACATTGAAAGCTGGAATACCGTAACCATTCTCAGCAGCGTGATCTAAAAGTAGTCTTAGTGGAACGAGGGCCATAATTAAAATAAGTTAGATGCTATACAAAGCACTTGTTTCCGCGAGTTTAGTACAAAGAGGGATCAAATGTCACGTAATAAGATATACAAAATCTATATTTTTATATTTAACCCACTCTTCGACGATTCTCTTATTGCTTCGCAAACTTTATGACTAGCTAGTCCCTCACATAGGCCTGGGATTACAGGTGTTCTATTAATAATACTTTGAGCCCACAAATTTTGAATTCTTAAAACTGGAGCTATTCTCCCATCAGTCCATGTTTTTTCAAAATTAAAATTTGTATCTGCAGTTAGATTTTGTATTTTATTTTCGTTGTTTGAATATTTCAAATTAAAACCATGGACATAATCTTTTTGGTTTTCGCTTTTAAGAATAAGTGAACCTTCGCTTCCATATATTTCTAAACTAAATCCTCTACCGTTTTTAGAAATCGATGATAACGATACCTGACATGGAATAAGATTGGAGCTGTAGTTTAATATTTCTATATTAGCGAGACAAACATCCTCACTAGTAACATCATTTAAATCAGATGAATTAGGTGAAGGTCTTTTTTTGATTGATGTTGCTAACTTACCAGATACATTTATTGATTCTCCAAAAAACCAATTCAACATGTCGAATGCATGTGTACCCAAGGCGCCAATAACTCCTCCACCTTTTTCTTCCAAAGAATACCAATTCCAAGCTCTTTTAGGATCGGATCTGCTCCCCATTAACCAATCTAATTTGACTAAATATATTTCTCCTAATATATTTTCATCAAGAAGTTTTTTTGTCTGAAGAAAAAGAGGCACTTCTCTATATTCAAAATCAACACATACCCTTAAGTTATTAATCAAAGATATTCTCTGAAGCTCTTCTATTTCAAGGGAAGATATTGAAACAGGTTTTTCTAGTAGCAAATTTTTATTGTTCTCAAGTGCGCTTTTTGCTAATTTAAATCTTGATTCAGGAGGGGTAGCAATAATGATCCCATCAATTTCCGGAGATTTAATTAAGTCATCCCAATCATGAAAAAAATCTAAGCCCGTTTCTTTTTCTAATATCGATTTTTGCTTTTTCTCGTAATGATAAATAGCTACAGGAGTTAAGTAATCAGACTCTTTTAATGCCTCTAAATGAACTTTTTTACCAAACCCAAGTCCGGCGATTGCTATTTTTAATTTTTTATTTTTAGAATTCATTCTTATCCATTAATAAATTCTGAACAGCTATTTTCAATAACAACATCTAGGAGTTCATCATTATTAGAAGTTTGCCATTTTGAGTTGAATTGAGGTATTCCATTTATGGAAGTATCTTTGAACTTTTTTTCATCGCAATTAATTCTCATTACATAAAGTGATAACTCTCCATCATCATCCGAATTTGTTGGATTTTTAAAGAACTTTGTTAAGACACTTATTTCGCCATTTGGAAGCGGTTTAATACTACCTTTATCAAGCCATTCTTTCCCTTCATTATTCTCTTTTAGTAAGACCCAGTCAACATTTCCTATTCCATAGGAACATGGAGCAAAATTTAAAATAAAAAATAAAAGGCTTAAAGAAAAATAACAGAAATTTGAAATAATTCTCATTTTAGATATTTGCTTTTACAAGTTCTTTTACACCATGAATTTTTAAAATTTTAGTCAGAGTATCCTTGAGATCTTTCCTTTTAACTATTACATCAACAAAACCATGCTCAAGCAGATATTCAGCTGTTTGAAAATTATCGGGTAATTTTTCTCTTAATGTTTGTTCTATAACCCTTCTTCCAGCAAAACCAATAAGAGCTTTAGGTTCCGCCAAAATTAAATCACCTAACATTGCAAAGCTTGCTGTTACCCCCCCAGTGGTTGGATGAGTTAATAAGGGCATATAAAGAAGATTTTTCTCTTTATGTTTTTTTAGTGCTCCAGATATTTTTGCCATTTGCATGAGACTTAACATGCCTTCCTGCATCCTTGCTCCTCCTGATGCGCAAACAATAAGAATTGGAAAATTTTCTAAAGTTGCTCTCTCAATTATCCTTGTAATTTTTTCACCAACTACTGAACCCATGGATCCTCCCATAAATCTAAAATCCATAACAGCTAATGCTAAAGGTATTGAATTTACAGAACAGATACCTGTTATGACTCCATCTCTTAAACCTGTGCCTGCTTGACTTTCTTTAATTCGATCAGCATATGATCTTCTATCTTTAAAACCTAAAGGATCCGTAGGACTTAGTGAACTATCAAACTCTTTGAATGAATTTTTGTCAGCAATTATATTTATCCTTTCATCGCTATTAATCCTATTATGGTGTCCACAATTACTACAAACATTGAAATTTGAAATTAGGTCTTTTCTATAGGCTACTTGCGAACATTCTGAACATTTAACCCACAAACCATCTCCCTCATCAGTATCTTGCGAAACTTTCCCAACAAATTGATCTTTACGCCTCGCGGCAAACCAGTCGATTAATGACACAATGTTTCCTGTTTTTTCTATTTAAATCTAAATAAGGTACTTTTATCAAGAAAGATATATAAAAATTTGAGATCCTCTAGAATAAAAACTCTCCAAAATAAAAGAATATATTGATTTGAGTTGATAATCGAAAATTAATTATTATTTATTTTTTTCCTCAATCATTTTATGAATTATTGGAGTGAGAATTAGTTCCATTGCGAAACCCATTTTCCCTCCATTTACAACGATACTAGTTGGACTTGACATAAATGAATCGTTTATCATTCCAAGCAAGTATTGAAAATCAATCCCCCATTTCTCTCTTGCCCCTTTTCTGAAATGTATGATCACAAAGCTCTCATCTGGAGTTGGGATATTCCTGCATATGAAAGGATTAGAAGTGTCAATTGTGGGAATTCTTTGGAAATTAATATCGGTTTTGCTGAATTGTGGGCAAATGTGATTTATATAATCAGGCATTCTTCTCAATATAGTATCCACAATGGTTTCCGCTGAGTAGCCTCTTTCTGCGTTATCTCTATGGATTTTTTGAATCCACTCTAAATTTGTTATCGGAACAACACCAACAAGTAAATCAGCATAAGATGCCACATTATATCCATCACCTTCTACCCCGCCATGCAAACCTTCATAAAAAAGTACATCTGTTCCCTCAGGAATATCTTCCCACGGAGTAAATTGCCCAGGTTCTAAGGATGTACCAAGTCTTGTATTATGTTCTTCTGCTTCTTCAAGACTATGTAGATAATATCTTTTCTTTCCTCCTCCAGTTTCACCATAGATTTTAAAAAGTTCTTCTAGCTTGTCAAAAAGATTAGCCTCTGGACCAAAATGAGAGAAATTTTCACCTTTTGAAAGAGCGTCTGCCATAGCGTTTTTCATAGGCATTCTTTCAAATCTGTGGTAACTATCACCTTCTACAACTGCGGGAACAATATCTTCTCTGGCAAAAATATGCTCAAAGGCTCTTTTTACTGTACTTGTTCCTGCTCCTGAAGATCCTGTTACAGCAACTACTGGATGACGTTTTGACATTTTTTAAAAACAATATCTCATGATTCTGACAGGTCATATGCCAACTTTATGTTTTACTTAAAAATATTTTTTTATTTATTAATTTTTTTTTAAATTTCATCCATTATTTTATCTCCGATTTCACTGCAAGATAAAACTTCAGAAGACCCATCAGCTAAATCTGCTGTTCTAAATCCTTTTGATAAAACTTTATCAATGGCAGTTTCTAAATTTTCTGCAGCTTCTTCTTCATTTAATCCAATTTTTAGCATCATGGAAGCAGATAAAAGCATTGCTATAGGATTCGCTATGTTTTTACCAGCTATATCAGGAGCCGAACCATGAACCGGTTCAAAAACTCCTGGACCATTATTGTTTAGAGAAGCAGATGGAAGCATACCAATAGAACCAGTTAACATTGCAGCTAAATCGCTTAAGATATCACCAAATAAATTACTAGTTAAAATCACATCAAATTGATTAGGATCTCTAACCAATTGCATTGCTGCATTGTCAACGTACATATTGCTTAGAGATATATTTTTATCTTTTGAGGTGATATTTAGAACTGTATCTCTCCACAATTGACTAACCTCAAGAACGTTTGATTTATCAACAGAACATATTTTTTTATTTCTTTGGTTAGCAATTTTTATTGCTATTCCCGTTATTCTCTCTATTTCGGCCGAATCATAAACCATTGTATTGAAAGCTTTTGGGATTTTTGTATTTGTTATTTGTCCTCTTGGTTTTCCAAAATAAATACCCCCTATTAATTCTCTTACAACAATAAGATCTACATTTTCAACAATTTCTTTTTTTAATGTACTTGCATCTAAGAGAGATTTTCTTATTTTGACAGGCCTGATATTTGCGAAAAGGTTTAGTGCAGATCTTAACTTTAGTAACCCACTTTCTGGCCTTAATTCTCTTGCAAGAGAGTCATATTTTATATCTCCAACACATGCTAAAAGTACAGCATCACTTTTTTTACATTGATCTAGGGTCTCATTAGGAGCAGGAGTCCCATATTTTTCATAAGCTATCCCTCCAAATAATTTTTCAATAATCTCAATATCGAAATTATGATTTTTTGAAAGCTTTTTTAAAACTTTTTTCGAAACTTCTGAAATCTCTGGTCCAATTCCGTCTCCTGACAATAAAACAATCTTATATTTCTTCATTTAAATTTTTGTTTAATAGAACAATAAATTATTTCTTGTCTAATTGTCTAAGTTTTTTTGCCAATTCTGGTAATTTTTTAAAAATACTTGAACTCCTTAGCCATGATTTATTTCCCATTGCGGGGAAACCACTAATTACCTTGCCATCTTCTATGTCACAATGGATTCCGCATTTTGAACTTGCTATGACATTATTACCAACTTTTACTCTATTATTTACTCCTACTTGCCCTGCCAAAATAACACCATCTCCAATATTAGCTCCTCCAGCAATACCAACTTGTGCTGCAAATGCACAATTCTTTCCAATTTTAACTCCATGACCTATTTGTATTAAATTATCCAACTTTGTTCCCTCATCAATAAAAGTAAATCCAACTGTGGGTCTATCAATACAACAATTCGTTCCAATTTCTACAAAACTCATTATTTTTACACCGCCTTTTTGAGGCATCTTTACCCATTTGCCATTTTTAGGAATAAAACCAAATCCCTCTGATCCAATAACAGAATTTGAATTAATTACACAATTATCTTTTAGAGTGGTATTTTCGTAAATAACACAATTTGGATGAATTATATTATTATTTCCTATTCGAACATTGCCTAAAATAGATGATCCCGGAAGGATATGATTATTGTCACCAATTACCGTATTTTCTCCAATATAGACATTAGGTCCAATATGGCAATCTGCTCCAATTATTGCTGTTTTATCTATAACCGCTGAAGCGTGAATTCCTGGTTTGAAATTGATAGTTTTATATAAACAATCCAATACTTCTGCAAATGCAATTCTTGGATTTTTAACGATTATGTTTGATATCTTGAGTTTCTTTAGGGCACTAACGATTTCATCGTTGTTAGTAGTTATTATTGCTGATGCTTTAGTTTGATCTAATTTTTCTTTAAGGATATTATTTTCTTCTAAAAAAGATATTTGATGTATAACCGCAGCATCTAATGAGGCAGCATCATTTATATTTAAATCTTCGAAAATATTGGCACTAATAAAATTTGAATTTCCTTTTTTTATTAGATCAACTAAATCACTTAAAAGCATTTTTCAGTTTTAATTTTTTTTAAGAGAGAGCAAGAACATCTCTGTGTACGACAATTATCGAGGAGTTGTTATTTTCTTTATTATTTAAGATACTTCTTAATTTGTCGCTACTTATTGATACTAAACCTTTTGCAACTTCTTTATCATTTGTATTCACGATTTTAACTGCCTGATTAACCGTAAAATTTCCTTCTACATTTTTAACGCCAACCGCTAAAAGTGAGGCACCTTTTTTTTTAATTGCAAAAGAAGCACCATCATCTAAAGTTATTTTCCCAACTGTTTGAATTGCATGTGAAAGCCAACTTTTTTTGTTCCCTATAGGTTTTTCCACTGGATAAAATAAAGTTCCAATTTTATTATCATGAAAAATTTCAATTAAGTTTTTTTTATTAGTTCCATCAACTAGTTGGACTTCAACTCCTCCTTTTGTGGCTATTTCTGCAGAAATTAATTTTGTAGAAATTCCTCCTGTTCCCCATTCATTATTAGAGTTTTGAATATTTTTATCTTTAATTTCTTTTAATTCACTATTATGAACTTCTTTAATAGGTTGCGCATCTTTATTATTACGTGGATCTTTTGAGTATAGATTTTCAATATCGGTTAATAAAATAAGCTTGTTAGCATTTATAGCTAAGGCAACTAAAGCAGAGAGGGTATCATTATCTCCATATTTAAGCTCTTCATTTGATACGGTATCATTTTCATTAACTATTGGAATAACATTCAAATCGATTAATTTTTTTAAAGTTTTAGAAGCGTTATTAAAGGATTCTCGTGAATTGAAATCAGCTTTAGTTATTAAAATTTGAGCAATATTATGACCTAATTTATTAAATACTTTATCGTATAAGGACATTAAATTAACTTGACCTACTGCAGCAGTAGCTTGAAGGGTACTTAAATCATTTGGTCTCGTTTTAATATTTAATTTTTGGCAACCTAATCCAACTGCTCCACTAGTTACTAAAATTAATTTGTTCCCTTTTGAAAGAAAACTTGTAAAGGATCTAGAAAGGGTTTCAATAACTTCTTCTGTAGATGCTTCCTCTGTTCCTCTTAAAATACTAGTACCAATTTTTATAACCCAAGTTTTCATTTTATAAAATGAGAAATTAATTTTTCTATTTT
Source organism: uncultured Prochlorococcus sp. (assembly GCA_902606505.1). Lineage (GTDB taxonomy): Bacteria > Cyanobacteriota > Cyanobacteriia > PCC-6307 > Cyanobiaceae > Prochlorococcus_A. The sequence goes on along the minus strand of CACLGU010000006.1, from coordinate 25,795 downwards.
CAAAGTTAAATTAAATTTAATAGGCAAGCCATCTCTATTTAATCGCTTAACTAATATTGTTTTTATATCACATCTATTCCCAACAATAATATCTGTAAAAATTCTGTCGCCAATAATGGCTATATTTTTTGGCTCTCTGCCAATTTCTTTGATAGCAGACAAAGTTACTTTTTTTCTTGGTTTTGATGCATTGTATTTATACCTTAAATTTAATTCTTTCGCTATTTTTGCGATTCTTTTTTTTGATGGATTATTACTTATTAGATATAAGGAGAAAAATTTTTTTGATTCTATGATCCAATTTTTTACGGCTTTTGGGATCATATTTGATTTTCTATTTACTAGAGTCCCATCCACGTCTAGCAATAATGAATTAATTCCTTTTTTTTTCAACTCAGATTGAGAAATATTATATATTGGTAAGTCTGAATCCCAATTGACTTTTAGGATAGATCTCATTTATTTTAAGAACTACTTTTTTCAAGCTCAGTTTCAATCAAAGGTTGAATTTTATCGAACTCGTCATCTTCAACTAATAAGGCACCTTTGTCTTTTAATTTTCCCACAATAAAAAAAGGATCTAGTGGAATATATAAGCCATATTCTTGGTCAAAAAGATTAAAGTTAACGAGCAATTCATAACTCTCACTATCATCATCGACGTAATCTTCTTCTAATTCATCGTAAATTGGTTCTTCAAGTTCTCCTGATACTGTTAATGTAACTGCTGATCTAATAAGTTTTAAATCATGTTCTTGAAGAACTGCTTCAGCATTTTTTAGTATTTGTTCATTTTTATCTATTTTCTCAATTAGTACAGGTTCATCTTTTTCATTTATCTTAAAAAGACTTACTGGAGTATCAACTGGCGTTAACAAAGCATATTCTTGGCCTTCAACACTTACTAATTGTTCAAGATAACAAAATAGCTCGTTTCCATTTGAGTCATTTAATAAAAGAGTCTGTGCATCATAATTATCATTTGAATTGGCTTCTTTCATTTAAAAATTATCTATTCTTTTTAATACTAATATTTTATCTGACGATTACCAGCTATTTCTTCTAATTCAGGACCCTCTTCGATCCATTGTTCAAGTATTATTTTTGCTGAAAAACTATCAATCAACCCTGATTTATCTTTTTTTATACCAAATCTATCTGAAGATTCCCAAGTTGAACTATGTTCGTTGACGTATGAAAATGGAAGCTTTAATTCATTTGAAAGTAATTGACCGTAATTTTTGCAGTCAATAGCTTGATTGGTCATTTGACCTTTCTCATCTAGTGGAATACCCACAATAAACCCAGTCAAATTAAAATCATTTATGTAACTTCTAATAATTTTAATCTCTTGATTATTTTCAAACCGTTTTACTGCTGGAAGTATATTTGATGTTATGCAGAGGGGATCACAATAAGCTAATCCTATTCTTTTGGTACCTATATCCAAACTCAAAATTGACTTGGGTTTGGGTTTGCAAAATTTCACTTTGATTTTAATTGAAAAGGAGATGGATATGGATTACCTTGTGGAGTTAATTTTCCAAAGATTGATTCCAAAGATTGATTTATTTTATTTACTTGTTTGGCTTCATTCTTAACTATTGTGTTCCTGATAAGAATTATTTCTTGATTTTTTTCTTTGAGATTACATTCTTCGAGAAAAAGATTTAATTGAGAATTTTCTTTATAGGTTTTTAAATATGAAACAGGTGATTTTTCAAAAAATTTTTTTATAAATTCTTTTAAAATAGAATTGAATCTCATATCCCAATATCTACTTATAGTTAAAGTATAAATTTTTTCATTTTGATAATTAATATCTTTTAAAATTGTACATAAAACTGAATTTTCATATGTTAAGGCACCACTCTTTGGGTTATTTCTTTTAAGAATGTCGTCTTGATCAAAATCTAAAATATTTCTTATTAAGGGAGATTGATTTGATCTTATGAAATTAACAAGTTTTGATATATTTTGTTTATTAATTTTTTCAAATTCATTTATTAATGCATAGGCATTGGCATTTTGTTTTATAGATTTATTTAGATTAGAACCATCCCAAAGGATTATCTCTCCTAACGGTTGAAAGCCTAATTCTCTTGAGCTTGAAATGAGGTCAACATTATTTATATCAGCATTAATTATCCAACTTGAAGTTTTGATGTCTTTTATTGAGATAGATTTTTTTATCAATCCTAAAGTTAATTGTTTATCTGTTAAAGAACACTTGTTATTAATAAACTGGGGATTAGATATTTTTAAGCAAGTCTCTTTTTTGTTTAAAGGAAAAATATTTAAATAACCAATAATTTTGTTTCCATATATAGCAATTATGCATTTATTTTTATTTTTCTTAAGATTATTTAAAAAAATTTTTAAGTCATCAAAGGTATTTATAATTGCCATCTTTAAAAACCAATTATTCAATTCCTTATTTTTAATATCTATTAAAAGATTAATGTGCCTTATATGGAGTTCTTCAAAAGTTACTTCCATTCCTTTTTTAGATTGAAAAGAATAAGAGGTATCTTTTTTCATTTACTTTTTTTCTCTTATTAACACTATAGGGGTTTTTTCATCTCCATTGCCAGCTGGATTAGATATTAAGTTTCTTTTGAGTATTTTATTTACTTTTTTATTTGAACTAGCTAAGACTTTCACACCTCCAAGATCATTAACATCGACAACAGCAACATCTATATTTAGATAGTTAGAGACCTCCTTACAAAATAAATCCGCATTGAGAGGACCCATAACTATACTTTTGTCGTAAGGTGTAACTGTACCGCTTATATCATCAATGAGGGATGATTCTGAACCAGTTAACCTATAAAACATACCCTTAATACCAACTAATTTGAAAAGAAATCCAACAAATAGTGCAAAAGTTATTCTTGTGACTCCGATTCTATTTATTAATAATTGCATGCCGCAAGCCGTTGCTAGACTGCTTGTAGGGTGAAAAAAATAACATAAAGCTTTCGAATATAAACTATATTCTAAATTTTGAGGGGAAATATATCTATTTTGCATAATCGCTAGCGGACTCTCACCGATTGTTAAAATATCATTTTTTTCTACAATTCCTTTGCAGTATTCAATCACAGTATTTACTGAGTTATCAAAGCAACCAAGTAAATCAGTTTTAATAGCAAAAGCTTTATATTTATTATTTATTGGAATTTCAAAAACTTCTCTCGGCCTTTGTTTTTGACCATCTAAATTAATTAACAAACAATCCTTATTATTTGAAATACCAAAATGTCCATAGTTCTCCCAAAATACTTTTAACCATAGATATTTTATTTTTTTTCTAAAATTGTTATTGCTAAATTTATATATGATTCTTACAAATAATTCTGAATTTGACTTGATAATTGTTGTTGGCCAGTAATTATTTAAATTCTTAATTTTATTATTTTCATATATATAAATATCTTCTCGATAATTAAAATTATGGAAATATTCGTTACCTTTACTTTTAAAAAAATCTAATTCGAAATTCATATTAGATACCATAGTCTCTTTGGTTTTACTTTTATTAGTTATTTTTAAATCAATAATTAATTCGTTTAAACCTTCTTTTTTTTTGATTTTGTAATTTACAGGTACCAGATTTAACTTTGATTTGGGTGAGTTTTTAATATATATATCTGAAAGAATTAAAAAAATTAAAAGAACTAAGAGGATATTTATTAATATCATTTTTTTAATTAATTTTTGTTCGTATCTTTTTTTTCAGAAATGATACTGTTGTATTCATTAAAACTTTCTACAGAAAAAGTCGTATCTTCTATATCAATTCCTTTTAGTTCTCCTATAACTTTGTTTAATTCATCGATACTAAGCATTCCATTTTTATCATATTTAACTTCACCATCACTATTTAAAATAATCGTTTGTGGAATTAATCCGTTCCAATAAAAATTAGGTTTATTTCTAAGATCAGACTTTTCTTTATCCTGTAATTCATCAGTAGTTAGAGCAATGATATCTATGTTATTTCTCCATATCAGATCTAAACCAGATATTATCGGAGCCATAGCTTTACTATCTGAGCTATCGTCAAGATAAAAAAATAAAACTACAACTCTTTTATTTTTTAATGATTCCTGAAGAGTTGTCATGGGAGGAACTATAGCCCCATTACCTGCGTATATAGGAAAGATGTTACCATCATAACTATCAGAATCTCTAGAGGCATTTGCTTTATATGGACTTAAGAAAATTAATGCTATTAGGATCCATTGAATTATTTTCATTGAAGTTTAAAAACTTACTTTGAACTTGACCTTCCTAATCCTTGAAGGATTCCTTTCCCAACCAAACCGATAGCTTTGCCAACGACCTTTGTAAGAAAAGTTACGAAAAGATTACCAATATATTTTACAGCAACTTCTAACTGCGGTGCCACGGCATCTCTTATCTCAACTAACAATGTAACTTGTTTTTGTAGCCATTCTAGATTCTCTAATTCTTTCTCCCTATTTTCATTTTTAAAGTATCGGGTAAATTTTTTATCGATAATATCAATATATTCTCGTTTACTCTCATACAGGTAGATAGGCATATAAATATTGTCATGCCAGCGATTGTAGTTATTAATATTATTTCTAAATCTTTCAAAATTTCTTGTTGATTGTAATTCGGGATTTATAAGTACAGTTCTTAATTCAGGCCAAGAAGAACAAATATTAAAGATTTCAGAAGCTAATAAATTACAGTTCCTTATTGTCCAATTTGAAATTATATTTTCAAGTATCAAAAACGATTCTGTTTCATATAGAGGGAGTAATTTCCCATCATAGTCAAGAGCTTCATTTTTAATAATTGGCTCAATAAACATTATTGATTCATGTGATTCTCTATCTATCTCTTCGCAACTTACTTCACTATAAATAAAATCATTTATTGAAATTGATTCGCCTCCTTTTTTTAATCGAAAATAGCTGTCAGTGATATTTGAAATTGTATTAACTTTAAGTTCTTTTATAAGAGAATTTAAATCATCTTTAAAATCTTTCTCCTTATAGTTTTCCTTAATATTTTTTACTAAATTATCTAACTCATCTAACATTTTGCAAATTAGCCGTGAAATGAATTCTTTCTTTATTCCAGAGAGAATTATTGATGAATTATTAAATTCAACCTGTAATTTAGTTGAGCTATACCTTTCTTTTAGTCTATCTAAAATTAAATTCCATATTTCTATAGTGTTTTTATCTTTAATGAATACAGTATTTTTATTTTCAATATTAATTTTATTTTCAGTGTAAACTGCCTCTGTATAAAGTTCTAGCGAATTACCCCATAAGAAAATTAGAAAAGATTTTGCAGTAATAAGTTCTCTTAATCTTCCTTTTAAAATAAATTTATAAAATTCTGGTGTTGAATCAGAGTTTACATATTTGAATATGTAATTAATTTCAGAATCTATTTGTTTAAGACCTGAAGTTAGAATTTTTTGACTAAAAGAGAGAGGCTTATTTTTGTTTAATTGAACTCGGGAATTATTTTCAATATCAAATACCCTTCCTCCATTTAAAATGGTATTAATAGATTCAAGAACTTTTTCTGCACTGGGATTTAAAAGAAAACCTTCAGCATTTAACGATGGAGGGGTATTTGCTTCATAAACAAGTTCGCCAGAGAGAATTATAAGAAACTTTGACTCATCATATCTTTCACTTAATTTTAATAATTCTAACCTTATAAGATCTTCTGATTGGAAATTAAGAACATTCCATATAACTAAATCCGGAGTTTTATCACCTGTTCCATTATTAAAATTAACGTCTAAATTCTGGTCTAGTGATGTCAACTTAAGCGATAAAGATTCTGCTATTAAGCTTGGAGCAATAATCAATATCGATTTTTTTGAAATTAATTCCAAGACTAGATTTCTTATCTCTTATACAAAATTAACTAACAATTACTGCAAACACCAGCCTTAAATCAATTTTTATACTCTTTTAAGCGTAATAATTTCTGTTTAAATCAAAGTCATTTAATCTCTCTGATGACAATACATTATTCGCTTCGTTTATCGTGAATTTATTTTCATATAGTGCTTTACCTACAATTACTCCAAAAAGTCCAGAGTTTTCAAATTTTACTAACGATAATAAATCAGAAATTGAACCAACACCTCCTGAGGCTATTACTGGAATATCTGTAATTTCAAGTATGCTTTTTATGAATTCTTCATTTGTCCCTTCTAACGTCCCATCTGTATTTATATCCGTAACAATAAAACTAGCAATTTTAAATGAAGAAAACTCCTTTACTAGATCTGTGGCAAAAATATTAGATTGTTCAAGCCAACCCCTTGTACTAACTTTTCCATCTTTTGCATCTATCCCAACAATTATTCTTCCAGGAAATTTATTTGATAAGTGTTCAACTAGTTCTTTATTTTCTATTGCAGAGGTTCCCATGATAACTTTTTCAATACCATAAGAAAATAATTGTTCTATCCTTTCTTGAGACCTTATCCCCCCACCTATTTGAATAGGTATATTAATTGTTTTTGCAATCTTTTTTATTGATTTATCGTTTGTTGGGGATCCTGTTTTTGCAGCATCCAAATCAACTATATGTATATATTTTGCCCCTTCGCTTTCCCAAAATTTAGCTTGCTCATGAGGCTCTTTGGTGAAGTCTTTTCTTTTATTAAAGTCGCCTTTAAAAAGCCTTACACACTTACCATTCATTAAATCAATTGCTGGTATTAGGTTCATAGAATCATCCTTTTCATTAATTACTTATTAGTAGTACTATTCAATATGTAATTCTATTTAAGATTACTACTTCAGTTAAATATTTTTTGAATATGAAAATTCTTGTAATGGGTGGCACTAGATTTGTTGGCAAGTCTTTGGTTGGAAAGTTATTAAGTAAAAATTATGATATTGATATTTTCACAAGAGGCAATAAAAGTAATCCTGAAAAAACAAATTTAATTAAGGGTGATAGAAATAATTCAGAAGATATCGTCAAGCTAAGAAATAAAAAGTATGATGTTGTTTATGATATTTCTGGAAGAGAGTTAGAACAAACCAAACTCCTTATAGAAAATTTAGATAACTCTTTCCAGAGATATATATATGTCAGCTCTGCAGGTGTTTATAAAGATAATTATGAATTACCCTTATCTGAGGTTGATCCAATTGATCCAGATAGTAGGCACAAAGGAAAGTTTGAGACAGAAAATTGGTTAAAAAACCAAAAAATTCCTTTTACAAGTTTTAGACCTACTTATATTTATGGACCTGGAAATTATAATAAAATTGAAAATTGGTTTTTTGAAAGGTTATTTACTAAAAGATCTATACCAATCCCTGGCGACGGGTCTTTAATTACTCAGCTAGGCCATGTTTCGGATCTAACTGATGTAATGATTAGGTGCATTAATTTTGAAAATTCTAAAAATAATATTTACAACTGTTCAGGTGAAAAAGGAGTAACAATTAAGGGTTTAATTTATTTCTGTGCGAATGTGCTTGGATTAAACCAAAATGAGATTTCTTTAAGAACATTTGATTATCAAAAATTAAATCCTAAATCTCGAAAAGGTTTTCCAATTAGATTAAATCATTATCAGACTGATATCTCTAAGATAAAACGTGATTTAGATTGGGTCCCAACTTTTGATTTACTTAATGGTTTAAAGGATAGTTTTGTAAAAGATTTTAATAATAAAAAGAGTGAGGAGTTTGCTGAAAATTCAGATAATATTCTTTTTAATTCTTAAATAGCCTAATAAAGTCAAAAAAGTCAGGATGAATCCTAACCAATAAAAAATTAAAGCCAAATTATTCAATAAGCTTATTTTTAATGGTGTAAAGAAGGTGATTACTGAAATAAAAAAGAAAAATGTTTTAAATTTACCCAACATAGATGCTGGTAAACCGTCTTTTGCAGAGTTCCTAAGGCTAGAGATAATTAATTCTCTAAATAAAATTAATGACAAAGACCAAAAGGGTATAAAATTATTTTTACAAAGGAAGGTTAAAGGAATTAAATAGAATATTTTATCGCTTAAGGGATCAAGGATAGCTCCTAATCTGGTTTTAAGATCAAATTTCCTTGCAATTAACCCGTCAAAATAATCAGTTAATCCTCCAATAATAATCAATATAAAGACATAAAAAGGTCTGTTAATTTCTAAAAAAAGTATTAATGGAAATACAAGGAAAAGGCGAGATATCGATAATAAGTTGGGAATATTCAATGCCAAATTTTTATGATTTTTTCTTAGTAACAAATTAGTTTTTGTATGTAAAAAATATATTACACTCTCAACAAGCTTAAATTTTGAGTGAAATTTTAAATAGTTTTTAATGCTAGATTCTAAAACTTAATTTAAATCTGAATCCTAAAGATTATCAACTCAACTTTTTTTATGATTGATGATGTTTTATATTACAAAATAATACCTTATATCTAATGCAGCCTCATAGCCTAAAGCTATCTCCAGAATCTGATTTGATAAATTCAATTAAAGAATATTCTTTATCGAATAATTTATACGGGTATGTTTCTGGAGTGGTTGGTAACCTTAGAACAGTTTGTATTCAATGCCCAGGAAATCAAGAGATAAATAAATTTGAGGGAAATCTAGAGATAGTTTCTTTAAATGGACATTTTAATAAAGGAGATGTTCATTTACATTTGAGTTTTGCAGATGAAGGATGTAATGTCTTTGGCGGCCATCTTGAGGAGGGATGTATTGTAAAAAAAGGTACTGATATTTTATTACTTTCTTTTGACCAAAAAATTATTAATATCTCAAGTAATGATTTATTAAAAAATGAATCACGTGTAAAAGCATATATTTTAAAGGATTGTCCTTGGTCTAAAAGAGCAATTAGGTTGCTTAATTCTTTATCTATCCCTTATGAAGTTACTTTAATAGACAATGATGAGAGCTTTCAAAAAATAATGTCTCAAAGTAGCCATAATACTTTCCCTCAAATATTTTTGGATAATAAATTTTTTGGAGGATATGATGAACTTTCAGAACAAGCAAAATTGGATAACTTAATTTCATTTAAGTAATCTAAATTTTTTAACTATCACGATTAGTAAGCTTTTCAGCAACTAACTCGTCCTCTAACTGCTTTATTAATCTTGATACAAGACTTTGAAATTCTGGTTGACAACCTTTAAATGCGGCTTTATGTCTTATTGGCTCATTTCTAGTTCTTAAGTCAGTAAGCATTAATTGTAATGCATCAATTTTGGGATTTATTTTCATAGTTTTAATTTATATACTTACATCTTTTAAATCATTTGCATAGCTTTTTTAAAAGATATCTTTTTATTATCATTCGAACTTGTAACTTCTATTAATTTATTTATGGATTCTTTGTTTTTTAAAGAATCTATACAACATTGCGCAACTAATCTTCTTGGGATTGATCCATTAATTTGTATATTCTCTTTTGAATAATTTATATTTTCTGATTTAATATCTTCATTTTCCTTTAATCCTCCAGGTCTAATAATAGTCCATTCGAAATTTGCATTTCGTAGAAAATTTTCACCTAATTTCTTCCAAATAAGAATTAAACCAAATAAGTTTAATGGGTGAAATAATTTACCAGTACAAAGGGAACTAACTAAAATAACTCTTTTTATACCAACTCTTTTGCAACTCTCTAATTGCCTGTATACACCTAATGCATCAACCTTTGCAGGACCAGTTAAATCTAATGATGCTCTTGCTCCAGTCGCAATTACCAAAGCATCAATATTTTTTAAAGCTTTATCAAGTTCTCCTTTTTTGTCTAATGAAACCCTAATTGTTTCTAAATTCTCTAGTCCTGCTGAAACTTTTGAATTCTTTCTAATGATTTGCTTTACTTTATATCCTTTTTTAACTGCTTCTTCGGCAATTCTATAACCTGTTTTCCCAGATGCACCAGTAATTGCTATTTTCATGATTAAAAAACTAATTTAAATATTATATAAATTTCTTAAGGCTTTTTACATATAAATTTCTTTTTTCTTTTGGGATAAAGAGTGCGACACAAATAACATTTTGTTCCATCACAGCCTCTTGCTGTGCAGTATTCTCTGCCGTAAAAGATTATTTGTAAATGTAAGGTATTCCAATCATTAACAGGAAATATTTTTTTAAGGTCTTTTTCTGTTTGAACTACGCTATCTCCATTTGATAGACCCCATCGTTGTGACAACCTGTGTATGTGAGTATCGACTGGGAATGAGGGTATTTTAAACACTTGAGACATTACAACTGATGCTGTTTTATGACCTACCCCTGGAAGAGATTCAAGCTTCTCAAAAGAATCTGGAACTGTACCATTATGCTTCTCAATCAATAGCTTAGATAAGTTATAGATGTTCTTTGATTTTTGATTAGATAAACCTAGAAATTTTATGTATTCGTAAATTCCATTAATACCTAGCTGCATCATCTTCTCTGGATTATCTGCAACCTTAAATAAGCTTTTTGTTAACTCATTAACTTTCTTATCTGTTGATTGAGCACTTAAAACTACTGCGACTAGAAGTGTATATGCATTTGTATGATCAAGGGGTATTGGAGGCGATGGATATAGCTTTTTGAGTTCCTTGCGTATTATTTCTGCTCTTTCAGACTTTCTCATTAAATTTTAAAAATTAAATGGTGTATAAAATTATACAAGGGATATATTAGGTGAATATTTTCTGCTAGTTTAATATATTTAAATAAGAAGAACTTAGTGAAAAATGATGCGTTAATAATTGATGATTTGCATCATAAATATGATAAGCAAGAATGTTCAAATTGGATATTAAACGAAATTAACCTGAAAATTGAAAATGGCGAATTGTTAGGGTTGCTTGGTCCCTCTGGCTGCGGAAAAACTACTCTTTTAAGATTAATCGCGGGGTTCGAATATCCCTCTAAAGGGAGAATTTCCCTTAATGATAAGGAAATTTCAAGTAGAAAAAAAATACTTAGTCCTGAGAAAAGAAATATTGGTATGGTTTTTCAAGACTATGCACTTTTCCCTCACTTAACTGTTTTGGAAAATGTAATTTTTGGCTTGAAAAACAAAAAAGACAGATCTAGAGTTGATTATTTATTAAATGTTGTTGGTCTTAATAGTTATGTTGGAAGGTACCCACATGAACTGTCTGGAGGCCAAAAACAAAGACTCGCAATTGCGAGAGCTCTTGCTCCAGGTACAAATTTTATTTTATTAGATGAACCTTTTTGTAGTCTTGATATGCATGTCAAACTAAAATTGAGAAGTGAACTCCCTAATATTCTAAAAGGTTGTAATGCAAGCGGATTGATGGTTACTCATGATCCGGAAGAAGCGATGTCAATTTGCGATAAAGTCGCCATTATGAATGATGGGAAAATACATCAAGTTGATACACCAATTAACCTTCTAAATAATCCCAAGACCATATTTGTTAGTAGTTTTATTTTGGGCAATAATATTATTAATCTCAAAAAAAATGGTAATTCATATATTTCTTGTTTAGGTGAAATAAATTGTTCAGAGTATTTGAAAAATACAAGTATCAAAAGTATGTCAATTTCGCCTAAATTTATTTCAATTAAAAGATCAGAATCTGATGATGCGATTGTTATATCTAAAGAATTTCTTGGAGAATTTCTTATATATAAAGTATCTATTAATGGAAACATATTAAGGGTTAGAACTGATATTAATAATCTCCTTAAAAATGGTGATAAATGTTCTCTTTCTATTAATAAAAATAGTTACTATTTTTTATATCCCGGAGCATATAAGGAATATATGTAGACTATTTTTATAGGCAATTACACTTGCCCCCTTTCCAATTAGAGCATTTTTTCTTTTTACATTTCTTTTTTTTACTTTTATATATTTTATTAGTTAATAGCAGTTCAGATAAACTGTACTGTAAATTCATTTATAGTATTGAGATTGATTTTCATTATCATATTAGTTAATTTAATTTAAAGGATTAATAAATTACTAATTTATACAAAATGTTGTATTATCTAATTAGTTTCTTATTGGGCAATGAAAGAAAATAATCTAAAGTTAAAGAAATTAATTAATTTCGGACCATCTGGAAGAGCCGTTGCACAACCAATTGACAAAAGTTTATTGGATAATATTTTTGAACATTTAACAATGGAAAGATATGCCAATGTTCAATATTTTTCTATATACCTCTGGTTCCAAGAACGTGATTTAAATGGATTTGCGTCATATTTTCTAGGTGAATCACAAGGTGAAATGGAACATGCTCAGAAATTTGCAGATTACTTAATCGCAAGAGGACAAAGAGTAAAATTAGATGAAATTCCTGCACCAGTTCAAGCATGGGATTCAATAGAGGATCTGATTTCTTATTCTTTCAACATGGAGGCTGATTTGACTTCATCTCTGCAACAACTTTATTCTATTTCCGAAAGAATTTCAGATACAAGAACCAACGTTTTTTTAGACCCAATCATTGAGGCTCAAACAAAATCAGAAGATGAATTCGCAAACATTCTTGGTAAAGTAAAGTTTGCTTCTAATCAACCTTCTGCAATCTTATTGATAGATAGTGATTTAAAGAAAAAATAGATTTCTTTCAAATTTATTTTCATTCAATGTTCTTTTAGTTATTTCAACAAGTAAATTAGAAAAGTTAATTTTCTCAGTATTATTTTTATTTAAGAGCTCAGCTATTTTATAAATCTCATTAACTCTTTTAAAAATATTTTTGTTTTCAGAGTATAACCTTCCCTTCAATGCTTTATTTTCTGTAGTTTTGAAGGATTGCTTGATATTTTTGAGTCTATTCGATAAAACTTCAACTTCCATTAACAAGTTGTTAGTAAGTGATTCTGATTCCTTCATATTTTTATAGCGGCGATGTTTCAATAAAAGAAGGAGCAACACTGACTGTTTGGGTTCCAATAGGAGCTAATAATAACTCAGATGATCTTAATTTAGAAATTAATCTTGTTGATGTTACTCGTGTAGAACCGATTAATTCACCAATCCTTTCATGAGTTAACCTAAAAGGTAATTCACACCATTGACCACATCTTCTGCCTAGACGATTTACTAGTATTGAAAACAACGCTTGTAATCGCTGTTCTGCATTTCCTAAGTGTCTAATCCTTAGGAGTTGCAAAGTCCATTCATTTACTGCATCAAAACCAATATTCTCATCGATATTTACATTGCTGTGAAAAGACAAATCTGTTAGTGCTTCAACACAGACACCTTCGCTACATAAAAGATCCGTTCTTAATTGATCTCCTGATTGCAAAAATGCGAGTGTCATTCCTTCAGTTTCTTCACAAGGACAATAAACTCTTGCTATTCCACTCTCAACTTCTAGGCATGTGCCTTTTGGTCGAGATGAAGGGTCTATTAAAACGGATTGTCCAGTTACTATCCTTACTGATTTAGACGGAGATTCTCCATAATTATGGAAATTCATTAATGAAAAATGATAATGAGAATTATTATCAATTATGCACTATAAATTAACTTATTGCAATAGATTCTCATTATCATCATATTTCTGAAGTTTTTCTTTACATAGTATTTAGGAATATAATTTAGATAGAATTGTTAAATTTTTTTAGATGAGTGTAAATAGAGTTTGTTTTAATTGTGGAAGTTCTTCATTCGTCTCAGACCGATCTTTAGGAGGTAAGATTGTATGTTCTAAATGTGGATCTTCTTCATTTAAAAATAAATCCTCTTCATTTTTAAAAAGTAAAAAATTAGTATTTCTTGCTATTGCGATAGCTATTTTTATAATTGTTATTTAGATAATCTTTTTATATTCCAATGTCCGTTATTATTGGTTACCTCTACTTGGATACCAAATAACATATTAAGATTTTCACTATTTATGACCTTATTTTGATCTCCATCAGCGATTATTTTGCCATCTTTTAGCATTATGACCCGGTCATAAATTTTTGTAATCGTTGAAATATCATGAGTGACGCATAATATTTTAGTATTTAATTTTGATAATTCATTAACCTTATCAATAACAAAAAACTTTGATTTATAATCTAAATTCGCAATTGGTTCATCTAAGATTAAAATATCTGGTTTTTTGATTAATGCCCTTGCAATGAGTGATATTTCTTTTTCCCCATCTGATAAATATGAAAAATTCTTTTTAGATAAATTTGAAATATTCATTTTCTTCATGATTTTCTCAACCTCATAAGAATCTCTTTCAGATTTAGTTTTTACGTAACAATATTTTCCATATAGTCCACTTAAAATTAGATCAAAAACTTGTAAATTTGGATTTATTCTATTTTTTATATCATTATTTACGGTACTTATTTTTTTTCTTAGTTCCCATAAATTTATAAGTTCTTTGTCAAATATCTTCAGTTTCGATTCATTAGCTACTACTGGGTATATATTTCTATTAATTATTTCAATTAAGGATGATTTACCTGAACCATTTGGTCCAATTAATGCTACATTTTCTGAATACGCTATCTTTAAATTTAAATCTTTAATTACTCTAAAGTCATTTTTAAAACAATTTATATTTTTTGCGTCAAACCAAAATTTATTAAACACTAAAACTTATTACTCCAAAATATAATCAATTGAATCGAGCTTAAAATAAATATAAATAGATAAAGCCAATTCAACCATGAAGGTCTATTTACTTTCTTCATAAATTATATTATTAACATAAAAAATATAAGCGGAGCAGCAAACCTTACAAATGTTTTTCTAATAATATCTATATTATTTGCAATTTCTAACTTCTTTATCTCAGGAGGATATTTCAATATCACTTTGTCGTATACATCAAGATTTTGGGTTTTGTTAATATTTTTCCATGGTTTATCTTTATCTTCAGACTTCTTGTACCACTTCCAAAAATAATTTATTATTCTATCTTCTCCCAATAATTTTATTTCATCCTCACTTATAAATCCCATATCGTGATTATATGTTTGTGTTTTTAAAATCATATAATCCTCATCGAATATCTTATAAAAAATTTTTCTTTGAGTCTCTTTAAATAATAAGAGGTTATTAAGTAGTTTATTTTGTAGAAATTTCCTATAGTGTCTGACTATTACTCTTGCTTTGTTGTTTCCTAGAGGAATATGATCTAAAACTTGTAAATATCTTGATGAGGAAGGATCGCCTTTGTAAATTAATATCCTTCCTGGAGGTATGTATTTTATCCGAATAAATTCTTTTGTAGGGTCATTCTTATAATAATAAATACTTTCAATGTATTTGGGATTAATATTAATTTTCTGGTTAAAACTAACTAGTACGTTTTTATTCACATCTTTATCAGGGATTGTATCGCCATGAACCCAAAAGATATGAAGGATATCTAGGTGATTTTCAATAATCCTTGACCAATCACATTTGAAGTCAACTAATACCTCCTCAAAGACATAATCCTTATGATAAAACCCATTTTCATATAATTCGTAGTTACCTATAGGTGTATCTTCACTTATATTATTTAAATCAGTCTCAGATTTTTTTGAAAAGTGTACAAAAATATATCCATTTTTTTCTGTAGTTTTGTATTGAGATAAATGAATTCTTTTGGCGTAGTTATCGTAGTTATTATCAACTATATGGCGACATGTTATTCTGTCGAGATTTTGGCAACTTCCTCCAGATGAAAACTTAGCTCCATGATATGGGCAGGTTATTACTCCATCTGATAGTGTTCCTCCAAAAAAGGAGGCGCCTCTGTGTGGACAAATATTTTTAATACACCTAACGTTTTTATTTTCATCTCTATAAAGAACAAGAGGCTCATCATAGAGTGAAAAATAATATAGCTTATTTTTTTTTAGTTCTTTAGAGGGACAAATTGCATACCAACCAAATAAACCTATATTTAATTCTTTTTGATTTTCTCTAATATCAAACGAGTCAATTTTTACTAACGTTCCTTTTTTAAATGGCTTAAGAACGGTATTAAAGTCTTTTGATTTAAAAAAATTAATTTGTCTGTTTTCCATAAATTAATTTCTTTTTTTAATGACTGTTTATCTTTCGGAACTATAACCCAAGTAAATAATCAATTTCTTATAAAAAGAAAATTCTCTATTATTTGTAGCAATAATTATGTAGTTATCGAAAAATATTTAGTCTCTTTCGTATCTATGTATCTTTATTTCATGTTTTTTGTATCTTTTGTGATTCTTTCAAATTTTTTATGTAATCAATAGCATCATCAATATTTTTGTGGAAATTACATTGTCCCAAATAACAACCTATAAATCTTAAAAATTTTCTCTTGCCACCACTAATTTCATATCTATGTATTGTTCCGCCATCAATAGGAGCATAAATAAGTTCTGGTAGTGCCATATTAATTTTGAATTTAATACTTAAATTAAACAATAATTCATGTTCAAATACATTTCCATAGCTCAATCCATATATTTAATAATTAATTTACTTTTTTTTTGGATAATTATTATTGAATACCCATGTATTATTTGTTATCTATTAATTATTGATATGGATTTTTATTATGCCAAAAGCATTTAGGCGTTTTTTAAAAAAACTACCAAAAAAAATTCAAACTATAAAATACTCATTTAGAGAGTTTTTATCTTCAAAAATATGAAATAGCTATTGTGGTTAATAAATTTTTAATTTCTATATTTTTAATAAAACATAGTCGTCAGAGTTAAATTCTAAACTATATTAAATTTTGTAATTTATGAAACATTATGCTCAAAAGAGTTTTTGCGATATTCACTTTAACTTTGCTTTTTCTATTTAGTAGCCCAGTTTACTCATTAGATACTTCTTCTAAAACTCTTGAAAAGTATACTAAAAAGATTTCTAACAAGTTCACTAGAACTTACTGCAACACTACCAAATTTGGTATTTCTTATGAAGGAGCTTTGGCTTTTGCTATTGGAGAGACTAATAAGGAATTTAAAAATAATAAATTCAATAAGTTGATAGATTATTCTCTTCTAAAAAATTTAATAGTTAATGATTTAGAAAATAATTGCCAGGTTTATGATTTTGAAATTAGTAATTTAGAAAATTTGAAATTTAACTAGAAAAATGTAAATTGTTAAAGTTTTATTTTTTACCTATCCAATCATTAGGTTTCTCCATCATCCATTCAAAAACCCCCTTAGCATCAAGGTTTTTAGATGAATAAACAAATAAAATTGGAAATATTAAAATTACTGAGCCAATAACTACTAACTCTATTTTACCGATCCCCATCTCAGTTACTGTTAAGGCAAAATAATTAATCACTATCTTTAATTCATTAAATTTATATCTACATAATTTACAAAAAATTTTAATTATTTCACTTCTTTATAAAAAAACTTAATTGTTTATAGTGAAATATTTGTATAAAGTACCTATTTTATTGAGTCAGACTTTTTAATAATTTAAATAATATACTTCTGTTAGATGGTTATGAATCATGGAATAATTTTTATCACACCTATTATTTCAGGATTGATTGGGTTTATAGTTTTTACAATTTTAAAAAAAAGAAAGAGATCAGCAAAAAGTATTTATAAATTAATAGATGATTTAGAAAAAAAATACATATATTGATCTTTTTTGTAGAAAAAATGATTAATCAAATTCTATACCAACTTCTTCTTTTAAATCTCTTTCCAAATCTGGTAGATGGGGTTCAACCCAATGATCTTTGTTATCAATACCAGCTGCATTCACATAATTCATAATGTGTTGATCCACTTGTTTGTAAAGATCATGCAAATTTAAATCCATACGAATATCATGTGCTATTTCAGAGACTTGTTGTTCTGTTAGACAATGATCAGGATGAAGTAAATCACAACATGGAATTCTCTTCTCAATCAATTCATTTAGATTGATTTTTATTTCGTAATCTTGATGAACAGTCATTGATTTTATATCATTGTTATTATTCTAATTATGTTTACGGTTTTGTATATCTTTAGTCAAGAAACAAAGTTCTTTAGTACCGATTCAGTAATTTTAGATAAATAGATCTTCCAAATCTTTATACAAATCATCATTCTCTTTTTGGTTCTCTGTAGTGTTGTGGTGATTTATAGAAAGTTCTTTTTTTGAGCTGTAGAAAAGATATCCAAGGGCTCCTAGAAGTAAGGTTGTTGGTAAAATCATTAGCATTTGATTGACTTATAATGAATATAGTGCAACACTTATGACAGTCAAGTGCTGAACTTTAATTAATTTTTAAATGCCTACAAAGAAAAAAAGAGTTGGTTTTATTCCTAGAGATGATGTTATGAGAATAATTGATAAGTTGAGCATAGAGAACAATTTAAGTAATTCTAAAATAATAAGTATTTTGGTGGAAGAAGCACTTTCTACAAGAGGTATATTTAATAAAATAAATGGTAAAGCAATGCAATCATATCAGCTGAATAATCAAATAAAACAAGACTTATCTGATAATTATGGTGACTTTATAGATAATGCAAAACACTCTATTGATAATAACTTAGGAAATAATTTAATTTCTAGTAAATCAACCCATTTAAATAAGGAAATTCAGGAGGCTTTTGACTTGCAAACTTATAAAAAGTTTTTATCATTCCTAAAATTTCAGGAAATGATGGATAAATATAAGACTTAACAAGGTGTTGCTAAGTGATACACTGTGCGCTAAATTTAATTTGTATTTGTAGGAGATTCGCAAATTAAATTTATTTCTCAAAATTTCAAAAACCTAAATTCAATTAATCCATAAAATATTTATTCCTATGAATTCATCTCTCCCAGTTCTATCCGTAAATCTACTCCCTCCAGACAAGTTGTATTGTAATTTTAGTTATTGGAGTTCTTTGTTCTCTCAGGATATGCAAATTTTATGGGATAGAGGGCATGGGGTACCTTTAGAAAAACTGCCAAAAGGAATTTCTGATATGATTTTCCCGTATTTATTGCTTGCACTCTCAGACTATAAGACTTCGCAAATAAATAAAATGGATGGAATAGGATTAGACAATCTATTAAGCCTTTGGTTTGATAAGTACTTATTAAATAAAAATGGTTACTTCGAGCTAATTAATAAATAATATTTAAAATCAGCTATTAATATCAAATTTGATTGCTATAAAAATTTATTACGTTTAAAAATTTTTAAGTGATTCTTTCCTAATTGTCACATCAAAAGTCTTGCTATAAATATATTAAAAGATTTGATGATGCATTCTTTAAATTTCTTTTTGGCAAATATGTTCATTATCGTTTTGATAATGCAAACCAGGAGTGATATAAAATTAAGAAATGGGAGATAAATGAAATTTAATTCAAAAACCCTAAGCTTGATATTAAATCTGTTATTTTGCTTGTTTATATTTATTATTTAATTTTTTAGTCTTTATTAATTAATTTACAAAAAATTCAAAAATTAATACTCAAATTTGGTTGACTTTTATTACTAATGCGATGATAATGGCAAAAATAAATTTTTAATTTTGAATCTTCTTTCTGATACTTTTGATGATTTTGTTGATGATCTACTTTCATCCGATGTTAATTTGTTAAAAGGGGAACTTGATTTTCTTCTTATGCAACATTTATTTAATTCTATAGATTTGAAGCTTATAAATAAAAATGAAACTGTAGATGACGAATCATTGGCTGCTTAATTTTTATGAAATTATTTTATGAAAAGTTTTGGGTACCAGTTTTTGGTTATATTTTATCTAAATTTGTTTTTTTAATAGAAGGTAAAAAGCAGGACTCTAAAAATAAAAAAAAATAGATTAATTACTTTTTTTCTTTATTAGGTATTTTTAAATACATAATCTATGTGAATATATTTTGATAACAACAAAAGTAGTGCTTTAATTTTAAGAACATATGCATGGTTTAGATATAACTAAATTGCTTTTTAGCAAATTAAAATGAACAAAAATAATATGTTGAAGCCATATACAGTGCATTACCGTGATTTTCAAAATATTAGATTAGAAAATTGTTTTTATGCTTCTGACGCTTTCGAGGCTAGAACACTAGCAATGGAATTTAATAAGTATATAAATGAACATCCAAACAGTATTGACCTAATAAGATGCGAAAAATGAATAAAAGTTTTTAGTAATCTAGAATAATTTATCTAAACACTTAAGAACTTATCTATAACTGATTGACTCAACTCACTAGTATTTCCGCTAGCAACAATACCTCCTCGTTGCATCGCATAATATCTATTGGCTTGTCTTACAAAATGCAAGTGTTGTTCTACTAATAAAACACCAATTCCTGTATCTTTAATTATCTGATTGATTGCATTTTCTATGTCTAAAACTATATTTGGCTGAATACCTTCCGTTGGTTCGTCAAGTAATAGAAGTTTAGGTTTGCCTAGCAATGCTCTTGCAATAGCTAGTTGCTGCTGTTGTCCACCACTGAGATCTCCTCCTTTCCTTTGTAGAAAATCTTTTAGAATTGGGAAGAGATCATAAATAAATGGATCTATTTTCTTGTTCTTAGATAATCCACCTGGCAGAGACTCCATTCCTAACATTAGATTCTCTTCAACTGATAGGTATGGAATAATTTCTCTCCCTTGAGGAACGTAAGCCATTCCATTCCTCGCCCTCTGATGAGGTGCTTTTCTATTGATATTTTCACCAATCAAATAAATATCGCCTTTTTTTTGTCTTAACAAACCAATAAGTGATTTCAATAAAGTTGTTTTGCCAACTCCATTTCTTCCAATCAAACAAACCATTTCTCCTGATTGAACATTTAAATCTACATCTCTGAGAATATGACTTTCGCCATAATACGTATTCAATGATTTGATTTCCAGTAAGTTTTTCATAACTATTCTTCAGGCCTTCCTAGATAAACATCAATAACTTTTTGATCCTTTTGTATAGTTTCCATTGTTCCCTCGCATAATATTGTGCCTTGATTTAATACTGAAACAGTACTTTCAAGTCTTCTTATAAATTCCATATCGTGATCTATTACCACTACAGTATTTTCTCCCGATAATGATTTTAATAAATCAGCTGTAAGATCAGTTTCTTCATCAGTTAAACCAGCGACAGGTTCATCAACTAACATTAAATCTGGCTTCTGTCCTACTAACATGGCTATCTCGAGCCATTGTTTTTGGCCATGTGATAAAGAACCAGCTTTAGAATCAACTTTTTGAGCTAAATTGACAATCTTCATAAGACGTTCAATCTCATTAAGCTGCTCATCCTTAATACATTTATTTATAAGGTTTAATGGACTTTTAGGAGTTGACACTGATATTTCAAGATTTTCTTTAACTGTTAGATTTTCAAAGATTCTTGGACTTTGGAACTTTCTTCCCACTCCAAGTCGAGCAATCTTATGCTCCTTTCTACCTACTAGAGATTTTCCTTTGAAAATTACTTCACCTTTTGTTGGCTTAACCTTTCCAGTTATTACATCAAGAAATGTTGTTTTACCTGCCCCATTGGGTCCTATTACAGCTCTTAATTCTCCTTTCTTTAAATTTAAATTAAGTTTGTTGAGAGCTAAAAAACCCTCGAAACTAACAGTAATATCTATTAAATTTAGAAGATCTTTATTATTCATTATTCCCCTCCTTATTGTTAACTTCTAAGCTTGGATAGGTTTCAATCGTCCTTTTTAAACCAAATCTTTGAAGAAGATTCCTAGGACCATCTCCTTGAATCCATCCTAAAACTCCTTCTGGCAGAGCTGTTACAACTAAGATAAATAACCCTCCTTGGATAAACATCCAGCTAGCAGGTAAAGCTTCACTTACTAGACTTTTTGCGTAGTTGATGAAAACTGCTCCTAGTATTGCTCCCAATAAAGTTCCCCTACCTCCAACAGCAACCCATATAACCATTTCTATAGAAAAGGGCACTGTCATAAATTGAGGTGATACTATTCCAGACTGAACAGTATATAAAGCTCCCGAAATTCCAGCGAGAGCTCCAGCAATAGAAAATACTATCGTCTTGAATATAACTGGGTTATATCCTGTAAACCTAACTCTTGGTTCATCATCTCGTATTCCTATAAGAATATTTCCAAATCTTCCTCTAACTACCCACTTTGCAAAAAACCATGCGGCTATTACTAGTATGGCCGTTATCCAAAAGAATATTCTTTGCATGGACTCAGAACCTACCATCTGACCAAATAGTTGTGTTACATCTGTTTTTAATCCATTTGTTCCATTTATGAGTTTTTGTTGTCCATTAAAGAAGTTAAAGAATACAAGAAGAGAAGCTTGAGTAAGTATAGAAAAATAAACCCCTTTGATTCGATTCCTGAAAACAAGAAATCCAATTAAACCCGCAACCAATGCTGGAATTATCCAGATAGCAAAGAAGGTGAAAATTGGCGATTTAAACGGTTCCCAGAAAAAAGGCAATTTTTCAACACCATATAAAGCAAAAAATTCAGGAATATTATTTGGGAATTCAGAAGAGCTGGTTATTTGCAAATACATTGCTGCGCAATATCCACCTAATGCAAAAAATATACCTTGTCCAAGACTAAGTAAACCTGTATATCCCCAGATAAGATCTACACCAAGAGCAACTATGGACAAAGATAAGTATCTACCAAGAAGATTTAATCTAAATACAGGGAGTAAGGTTGGTGCTGCAATAATTAGAGCTATTAATATTATCCAGAATGATAATACTATTCTTTTATCAAATTTAAATTTCCTTAGAGACATTAGTTTTCCACCATCCTGCCTTTTTGAGGAAATAAACCTGTGGGTTTAAATTGCAAGAATATAACTATTAATGCAAATATCATTACTCTTGCCATACTTGTTGTCGCAAAAAAGTTGATTGTGTTTGAAAGTGGTAAAGGCATATCTGGCCATATTGATAAGAGCCTTCCAGCTCCAATTAAATCCGTCATTATTCCTATTCCAAAGGAAGCAAGGACTGTACCTAATAAATTTCCTACTCCTCCCAGCACTACAACCATAAAACAACCAACTATATAATTTCCGCCAACATTTGGTCCTACAGAACCTAATAGTGATACTGCTACTCCAGCAACTCCTGCCAAGCCAGATCCTATTCCGAAAGTAATTATATCCACTTTTTCAGTAGATATACCAAGGCAGTCACTCATTTGTCGGTTCTGAGTAACTGCTCTAATACGCATACCCCAAGCACTTTGGTTTAGAAATAATGTTATTGCTATTACAGAGATAAGTGTAATTACAATTATCATTAATCTTGTTTTAGGAAATGCAGTTCCTAAAATTTCTACTTGACCTCTCATCCATGAGGGAGCTGTTACATCAACATTACGAGCACTCGCTCTACTTAGTTTGCTTACAGTGGACGAAATAACGCTACCGGTGAGAACTCCAGTTAAAGCAGCCAATATCCATGAACTAAATTTAAAATATTTGAAATTTATTGATTCTTTTATTTTTAGAGGAAACGTTGTTGGTAAAAATAAACCAATTATAAGACTTATAACTAGACCGGTCCCATAAGCCAATGGTACACTTCTGACAAATTGTTGAAGAATTAAGCTAACGCCCCAAGTGGCGAGAAGAGTTTCTAGTGGACTTCCATAAAGCTTCCTAATTATAGTTTTTTCTAGGAGAATGCCTACTACTCCACTAACAATAAAAGCAAGGAAAATTGAAACTATTATGTATGAATTGTAGAAGGGCTTTAATATAGGTAATTTGAAAATTAATTGTGTAACGTATGTTGTATAAGCCCCAAGCATCATAAGTTCTCCATGGGCAAGATTAATAACACCCATAAGACCAAAAACAATCGCAAGACCTAATGCAGCAACAAGTAGTACAGATCCGATCGCAACACCATTAAAAAGACTGTCGAGAAGTAACTCCAATTTGAAAAAGAAAATATTTGTTTATATAAAATAAAAGGAGGTGTTAACCTCCTTTTATTTTGAAGCATAGGTTTTAATTAAATTAAAGCTTATACTTTTCTCCTTTTGAAGGATCTGTCCAATCGCATGCAAATCCTTTTGAGCTTGGATGCTTTTGGTTCCATGCTTGAGGAAGAACAACTCCTGTCTCTTCAAGAATTGTAAAGCCACCCTCTGCATTAATCTCTCCAATTCTTACTGTTTGAGATAAGTG
Source organism: uncultured Prochlorococcus sp. (assembly GCA_902606505.1). Taxonomy (GTDB): domain Bacteria; phylum Cyanobacteriota; class Cyanobacteriia; order PCC-6307; family Cyanobiaceae; genus Prochlorococcus_A. The sequence continues at coordinate 1,696 of CACLGU010000006.1, read as the reverse complement.
ATGGTTAGGCATAACTTCAACTGGACCTTGTGGGGCATCAAACGTTTGTCCAACTAGGGCTTCCCTTACTGCGTTGTCGTCGAAGGTTCCAGCATCTTCAACTGCTTGTTTCCATAAGTAAACCATGTTATAAGCAGATTCTTGAGGATCAGCTACAACACGATCTGCTCCCCATCTTTTCTTGAAACTTTTAGCAAATTTCTTAGATGCAGGAGTATCAATTGACATCATGTAGTTCCAAGCGCCATAGTGACCTTCAAGGAACTCAGGTCCAATTGTACTAATCTCTTCTTCAGCAATTGAATAGTTCATTACGTAGTAGCCACTCGAAGGTGTGATACCTGCGTCTTGAATTTGTTTAAAGAATGCAACGTTTTGGTCACCATTAAGTGTATTAATGATTATTCCACCTTCAGGAAGCGCCTTTTTGATTTTTGAGATAATTGGAGCAACTTCAGTATTTCCTAATGGAAGGTAATCTTCTCCAACAACTTTACCGCCTAACTGTTTTACCTGAGCTTTTGTGATTGTATTTGAAGTTCTTGGGAAAACATAATCAGAACCTACAAGGAAGAAATCTCCACCAGCTGCGGGAGAACGCTTATACATGAAATCTGTAGCGGGTTCAGATTGTTGGTTTGGTGTGGCACCTGTATAAAAAATGTTGTTAGAACATTCTTGAGCTTCATATTGAATTGGGTAGTAGAGGAAGGCATCTTTTGATTCGTAGACAGGTAACATTGCCTTTCTACTTGCAGATGTCCATCCACCAAATACGACAGGAACTCCGTCTTGGTCTATAAGTTTCTTTGATTTTTCAGCAAAAGTAGGCCAGTCAGATGCACCATCTTCAACTATGTATTCAATTTTGTAGCTTTTGCCGCCAACTGTAACACCACCAGCAGCATTTATCTCTTCAATAGCCATTTTTTCTGTATCAACAAGAGTTGATTCAGAGATAGCCATTGTTCCGGATAACGAATGCAAAATACCAACCGTTACTGTGTCATCGAAACTTCCGGAGGTTCCGCCTCCTCCACATGAAGTTGCGGTGACCGCAAGTGAGGCAGTAGCTAAACCTGCCAAAATACGCCTTGAAATTCTCATGAATTAGGATAAATTAGGTAATTGACCCTCATTAGGGGGATAAAGTAAAAGTTATTAACGAGTGAGGATTCGTTTTGTATCAGTCGTAACTTTTTGTTGAATCCAATATATTAGTAATGAACATTTTTCTAGTTTCGATTGTTGGGTATATGTGATTCTAAAAATTGAGTTATTTCTTCAACTCCTATGCCGATACTTAGGTTGGTAAAAAACCAAGGTTTTCCTTTTCGCATAAATTCAGTATCACTTTTCATGATATTTAAATCTGCACCAACTTTATCTGCTAAGTCAATTTTGTTTATTAATAATAAATCCGACCTTGTTATCCCTGGTCCCCCTTTTCTAGGAATTTTGTCTCCGGCAGATACATCAATTACATATATTGATAAATCTACTAGTTCTGGACTAAAGCTAGATGCTAAATTATCACCTCCACTTTCTACAAAAACAAAATCTAGAGGATTATATTTGTTTTCTAAATCTAAAACTGCATTTTTATTTAATGAACAATCCTCTCTTATCGCGGTATGAGGACAACCTCCTGTTTCCACGCCAATAATCCTTCCTTCCTCTAAAACCTTTTTATTTA